>NZ_JBJNRJ010000044.1:0-17883 GCF_046233715.1 Trujillonella humicola
TCCGCGCTCGGCTTCCGAAACCTCACCAACTACATCGCCAGGAGCCTGCTGGAGACCGGCGGATTCAGGACCCGACTACACCCTCGATCGTGAAGAGCCGGTAAACCGCTGCACGCGCATGACTGACCGAAGGCCCGGATGGCTGAGGGCGGTGCTGGTTCAGGCCGACGGCGGATCGGAGCGACAAGGCACGAGGTTCTAGACGTGACGTCGACGGTCTTGGTGGCGGAGAGATCAAGTTGTTCGGTTGCACACGGGCCTCGAAGGCGTTGACAGGATCGTGAGCGCCGGCGGCGCGCACGTTCGTCTGAGTCTCAACGAGGCGGGCAAGACCACGACGCCCGTCGGTGTAGGGCGGCGACGCTCAGGAGTCGGACAACGCCGGCGCTGAACAAGCCGCGCAGTGCCCCGGGGGGCGAGGTCGACGGCAATGTGGCGCGAGGAGATCACGCTTCGTTCCCGTCCGTGGAGTGCGGCGCTCGTTTGAGCGAGGAATCAGTCTGCGAACAGCGCCCGCCCCCACCAGTCCTCGGCGTCGCGTACCCCCGGTGGGCAGGCGAAGACACCTGAGGACGTGTGCTGGACGAACGCATTCAGAGCATCGCCGGCCAGTGCGCGCTGGACCTGGACGAAGCCGGACTCCGGATTGCGCTGGTAGGCGATGAAGAACAGCCCGGCATCGAGGCGGCCTGAGTCGTCCATGCCTTCGACGAAGCTGTAGCCGCGCCGCAGTATCGCGGTGCCGGCATTGCTGGGGTTGGACAGGAAGACGTGCGAGTCGCGGGGGATGGCAGGGCGGCCATCGCGGACCGCGGCGAAGTCGATCGGGTCGAACTCCTCGCGCTGCCCCAACGGGGCACCGGTGCCCTTCGTCCGCCCGATGACGGCTTCTTGCGTCGCGGCGGGCACTGCGTCCCAGTCCTCGATCAGCATGCGAATGCGCCGTGTCACCAGGTACGAGCCGCCGCGCAGCCAGTCGACGTCGTCGTCCCCGACCCAGACGAAACGGTCCAGCCCGACCTCGTTCTCAGCCCTCAGGTTGGCCGTGCCGTCCTTGAAGCCGAGCAGGTTGCGCGGTGTGGCCTGCGCCGAACTGGTGGACGACGTCCGCCCGAAGCCCAGTTGCGTCCAGCGCGGCCGAACGACCCCGGCTCCCCGCCGGACGAGACTGCGCACGGCATGGACGGCGACCTGCGGATCGTTGGCGCACGCCTGGACACACAGATCCCCGCCGCTGATCGCCGGGTCGATGCGGTCGCCCGGGAAGACCGGTAGCTCGGTCAGTGCAGGCGGGCGGTGCGGGGCCAGGCCGAACCGGTCAACGCCGTCAGACCTGGTGAACAGCGTTGGCCCGAACCCGATGGTCAGGGTCAGGCCGGATGGTGGTAGCCCTTGGGCCTCGCCGCTGTCGTCCGGACCGCCAACCTCCCCAGCGGTCAAACGGGCAGCCACGGCGGTCCAGTCCTGAAGCAGCGTGGCGAGCTCCGCGCGGCTCTCGGTGACGACATCGAAAGCCACGAAGTGCAGTCGGTCCTGCGCCGCGGTGACGATGCCCGCCTGATGGGTACCGGTGAACCGGACTGCCCCCGTTGGGTCGTACTCCGCGGCTGCAGATCCGGAGGGCGTGATCGGTTCTCCGGCCGTGGCCCGGCCCACGAGCCCGCCGGCGGTGCCGGACGCCAGCAATCCCGCGGCGCCGAGGCCAGCGAAGCCGAAGAGCCGCCGGCGTGACAGTCCCGGCCCAGCCGGGTCGCCGATTCCCTCGGACGCCGATGCGCCGTCGGACACCGCGAACCCCCTGGCAGATGTGGCCCCGCATGGAGCCGGTGCAGCACGATCCCCAACGAGGCTACTAGCGGTCGTAGGAGGATGTGCTCGAGCTCGGTGGGACGTCTACTGCCGTGCGGTGCTGGGGCGTCGCCGCGGTGACTGGCAGGCACCGTCTACGGACGACGCGTCGAAATGTCGCGACGGCACATGGGGGTGCCGCCATTGCTCATCCTCGACGGTCAGGATCGCGCGTCGTAGTTCCGGCTTCCCATGCGAGAGCTGACGGCACTCGGTGACGCGCCTCTCGGGCGTCTGCTGCCTCTCCTCAGGAGGTCGCGCCCCACGACGAGCAGCGCAATCACGTCGAGTGCGACCACTGCCCACAGCCAGGTGATCGGCAGGTCCGCAGGGAATTGGGCCATCACGACTCCTCGTGACTTGGGCGAACAGCCATGACGCCGACCGGCGGGAGGTGTTCTGCGATGAGGGTGCCGAACCGGCGTCGCGGAGGGCCAAGCTACTAGCCGGCGTAGTTGCAGGGAAGGTCGGCGGTCCTCGCCTGGGTAGAGCCCGTTCCCTGGCGTCTGCCTGATCGCCGACACACCGCGGCCGTGACGAGCGCCAGGACGGGGGCCCTCGGAGATCCCCGGGCACCCAGGGAGGTATGCGGTCACGTCCTGTGGGCTGTCAGGAACCGCTTTCGACCGATGACGTGGACCTGTCCTGGTACTCGAAGCCCCGTGCGGCGAGGCGGCGCCAACGATGCTGCCGCCATCGATACAAGACCTGCGCCATCGCCCAGGCGACCGGTGTGAACGGGCCGGCCGCGACGTCGACGCGGTCGGTGTACCTGGCCCTGCCCGGCTCGACGTCTGGCTCGATGGTGATCAAGTGATCCCAGCGGCGAAGCAGCTGGCCTGAGCCGTTGTCCCGGAGCAGCACTCGGTTCGGGGTCGTGGCCGGGAACGTGATCGAGATGGTCTGCCTACCGAGAGGTATCCAACCCAGCATCCGCATCTCCACCAGGTAGTCCCCGACGCTCCAGGTCGGCGGCAACTCGGATGGGTCGACCGGTCTTAACCGCACCAGGGGCCAGGACACGTGCCTCAACAGCCGGGAGGTCAACACCGCCTCGCGGGCCTGGTCCACCGAGCGGCAGCACGATGGTGATCTTCACGAGCACGTCCGCCTCCATTCGGTCTCCCGCCTCTCGCCTTGCCGACCAGGCGGACGTCGGTCGCGTGACCGGCCGGCACCGTAGTCGCGGCCCGATGCGGCGACCAGTGGCGCGGTGTCAAACAGGCGACGATCGACGGCCGGCGCGCCAGTCGCGGGTGCGCCTCAGCCGTCCAGTGGGCTCACACGCCGGCGGCGGCTGTGGCAGCCAGCGGCTGTGCCACCTCTGCCGTCGCTGGACGGAACCGGCGGACGGCGCCGATCGAGCCCAGCATCAGCCCCAGCCCGCCGAAGATCAGCAGTGCCACGGAGATCCGTGCCAGTGCTGGCGGACCGCCCGTGATGATGTTGGCGCTCCACAGGGCGTCCATGTCGGGCAGTCCCTGGACGAGGTGCATGAAGCCGACCACGGCCGCGAGCATCCCGGCCAGCAGTCCGTTTCCGCGCAGGGCGGCGCGGACGGCGATGACCGTCACCCCGGTCAGGGCCAGTGTGGGCAGCGAGGCCTGGCCGAGGGCGAGCGCCCTATCCGTCGAGGTGAGTCCGGACTGGGGTGTCGCGAAGAGGTGCCAAATTGCGGCAACCGTAGCGGTGGCCAGCAGGGCGGCCAGCGGTCTGGGTGTGCTGCCGCGGAATCCGGCGACGGCGCCGGCGGTCATGATCAGCAGGTACAGCGGCCACCAGACGAAACCCGAGGGTGGGGGAGACCAGGTGAGCTCTCCGTCGACGACGACCGGGGTGTCGCCGTAGGTCAGCGGCAGCTGCCACTCGATGATCGTGTGCTCGGAGTCCGGGTCCGCGGCGACCTGTGGCGGGAGGCTGTCGAGCATCCAGTGCGTGCGGTGGTCGTGCCAGGAATACCGAGGTTGCGTGGACACGCGCTGCCAGTCCGGTTCGGCTCGTGGATCGACTCCGTCGGGCGCGCTAACCTGTCCGTCGCGCGCCAGATTGAGGTACGTGGCCGGGCTGCTCGCGTTGCGCCAGACGCCATCGGGACCGATCCGCAGGTACTCCTCGTCGGAGTAGCCGTACACGGTCACCGTGGTCGATGAGCCGTTCAGCAGTTCGAGACTGTCTCCGAACTCGGTCACCTGCAGCGTCACGCCGGGCATCGGCGCGGAGATCCCGAGCACGCGGCCGGCGTAATCGCTTCCGGCTCGCCCGCGATCGGTGTGCGCGGCCGCTGGGCCGGCGCTCATCAGCACCGCAACGACCATGGCCGCGAGGACAACGGCGAGACGACGCGGCACGACGGCCCGACTGCGCAATGAACTCACCCGATCACGGTAGGTGAAGTGCTGCGCCGGAGCGTGGACCCGTGCGCTGGGGTGCAGTGACGCTTTCGTCCGAAGCCCGACGGCCGTCCGAGCGGGAGAGAGGAGGGGTCGCCGCCTAGGCTGCATAGTAGTGCGGTGAGTGATGACGAGCCGCGGTCCTGGCGCTTCGGGGGCAACTGTCATGCTCGCGCACGAGGGCCGAGGGTTCCGGTGAGGAAGGGAAGTTGATGCGACCGTTCGGGGACCTGGAAGCGGCCATCATGCGGGACCTGTGGGAGCGCGGTCAGCCCGCCACCGTCCGAGAGGTCCTGGCGTCGCTCAACGGCTCGCGCACCCTGGCCTACACCACCGTGATGACGGTGATGGACAACCTGCACCGCAAGGGACAGGTGAGCCGGGAGATGAGCGGACGCGCCTGGCTGTACCGGCCCGTGCGCACCAAGGCCGAGCACGCCGCGTTGCTGCTGCAGGACGTCCTCGAGGAGGCGGGCGACCGGCAGGAGGTCCTCATGCACTTCGTCGCCGACCTGGACTCGGCCAGCGTGGCGCAGCTCCGGTCCGCTGTCGAAGCCGCACGGCAGGCCGACGACCCGGCCTCCGGAGGCGGTGGCTCGTGATCGCCAGTCTGTCCCTCCTTGCGATCGGCCTGACACTGCTCGTGCTCGGCCCGCGGCTGGCCAGTGCACCCTGGACGCACCAGGCGCCCAGGCTGGCCATCCTCACCTGGCAGGCAGTGACGGTGAGCGCCGTGCTGGCAGTGGTCCTGGCCGGCGTGACCATGCTGATCCCCATCACCGCGCTGGCTCATGACCTGGGCGACATCGTGCACGCCTGCGCGATCAGCGTGGCGAGCGCCTACGGTGCCGCGGAGTTCCTCCCCGGAAAGTTGGTCGGCGCCCTGCTGGCCGGCGTCCTCCCTGCGTGGATCGGCTTCTGCGCGCTCCGCGTCCTCATCGGAGGATGGCGTCGCCGTCGGAACTTGCACCGCTCGCTCGACCTCGTCACGGAACCGGACCCGGAGCACGGCATGGTCGTCCTCGACGCAGCCGCACCGGCGGCGTTCTGCGTGCCCGGCCGCACGAGCCAGATCGTCGTCACGCGAGGGGCACTGGAACGGCTGTCGACGACCGAGCTGGACGGTGTCCTGGCCCACGAGGCCGCGCACCTGCGCGGCCGCCACAACGCAGCCATCGCGCTGTCCGAGGTGCTCGCCCGCGCCTTTCCGCGGGTGCGGCTCTTCCCCGTTGCGGCGATCCACACCAGGCAGTTGATCGAGCTGCTCGCCGACGACGCAGCGGCTCGTGAGGTCGGTCGGATCAGCGTGGCGTCGGCCATCGTCAGCCTGGCCGAGATGCGCGCGCCGACTGCGGCGCTGGCCATGGCGCAGGACGCCGCGGCGCTTCGGGTCAAGCGGCTCCTCGCGCCCGGGCCCCCGATGACGCCCTGGCGCCACCGCCTGGGCGCCTTCAGTGCCCTGGCCATCACGGTGATGCCCGTGTTCCTCGCGGCCTACCCCACGATCTGCGCCGCCTTGAGCGACCTGTGCAACATCCCGTGACCTCCGGAGCTGCCGCGGCCGCCGAGAAGGGCGACCGCGACCTGCGCCGCTTCTCGCGGCGAACTCTGCTTGTCGGGGGAGTGGCCGGCTTGAGCGCTGTGGCGCTGGCGGGATGCGGCGGCGAGGACGCAGGCGGCTCGGGGTCATCACCGGAGGCCGATGCCGCGGGCACGGTCGTCGTAGGGTCGGACGGCACCCAGGAGATCACCCTCGTCGTCGGGGACGACTACGTCTTCCTGCCGGACGCTTTCCGCGTCGCACCAGGACGTGTCCGGCTGACACTGACGAGCGAGGCCCGCGACCTCGTCCACAACATCCGGTTCACCCCTGGTGGCGGCCCTGTGCCGATCGAGGAGGAGATCCCGATCCTCAACGCCGGCGAGTCCGAGACCATCGAGTTCGCCGTCGATCAGCCCGGCGACTACCAGTACGAGTGCTCATTCCACGTCGCCCTCGGGCAGATCGGCACGATGACCGTCGCCGCGGCGTGACGCCAGGCGACGTCAGTCATGCGCTGCCAGCTCGTGGGCGGCGTGCGCGGGGCTCTCCAGCTGGAACGTGGAGTGCTCCACGCTGATCGGGAAGTGCTCGGTCAGGCAGCCCTGTAGCTGGTCGAGGATCTGCCCGGCGTGACCGTCGTAGAAGCACGAATCGTCCACCACCACGTGAGCCGTCAGGACCGGCAGCCCGCTCGTGATCTGCGATGCGTGCAGGTCGTGGACCTCGCGCACGTGCGGGAGGGCCAGCAGGTGCGCGCGGACGTCCTCCAGGTCGAGCCCCGGGGGGGTGCTCTCCAGCAGCACCGAGACGGTCTCCCGGAGGAGCTTGAGGGTGCGGGGGATGATCAGGACGGCGATGAGCAGGGAAGCCACCGCGTCAGCCTGCTGCCAGCCCGTGAGCGCGATGACGACTGCGGCCGCGAGCACGGCGACCGAGCCGAGCGTGTCGTTGAGGACCTCGAGAAAGGCCGCGCGCATGTTGACGTTGTCGCTGCGCCCTCCCCGGGTCAGGACGACGATGCCGATCGCGTTGGCCACCAGGCCCACGACGCCGAAGACGATGACGGCGCCGGAGGCGATCTCCGGGGGGTCGAACAGCCGTCGGATGCCCTCGACGAGGATGTACGCGCCGACGGCGAGGAGGGCCGCGGCCTGCACGGTGGCGCCCAGCACTTCTGCCCGGCGGTAGCCCCACGTGCGCCTGGCCGTGGCGGGGCGCGCCGCCAGCGTTGCCGCGATCAGCGCGATGGCGAGCCCGGCGGAGTCGGTGAGCATGTGCCCGGCGTCGGCGAGGAGAGCGAGGCTGCCGGAGATCAGTGCGCCGATGACCTCCACGACCAGGACGGTCGCGGTGAGGCCGAGCACGATGGCCAGCCGCCGGCGGTGCTGAGCGGGATCGGCGGCTCCGTGGTCGTGGTCGTGCGAGTGCCCGCCGCTCATCGGGCCACCGCCGTCGTCCCCGCTCGCGAGGCCCGGCCGACGGCGGGCACGAAGCGTCCGGTCCGGGCCGCGTAGTCGCGGTAGGTGGGCCCGTGCACCTGCGCGAGGTAGGGCTCCTCGATGAGACGGACCTGCATCTCCACGGCGATGACCAGGCAGAGCAGCGCCGCCGCCGACAGCCAGGTGGGCACCATCAAGGCCAGCCCCAGCTGCGCGGCGACCATCGCAGTGAAGATCGGGTTCCGCACGACGCCGAAGACGCCGTCGGTGACCAGGGCCGTGCGCTCGGACTCGTCCACGCCGATCCGCCAGGAGGCACCCATCCCGCTCTGGGCGGCCAGCACGGCGAGGAAGCCGAGCACCGCGACCACCAGCCCGCCCCAGGCGAGGCCGTCGAGCGCGGGACCGTCCGGCGGCGCGTGGACCCCGAGGGTGGCGAGGGCGAGGGCTGCCGCCTCCAGCACCAGCGCGAAGACGAACAGGACGCCGGCGAACCAGCGCAGCGAGCCGGGGCGACCAGAGATGCCGTGGAAGCCGGAACTGCCTGTGCGTCGGATCTGCAGCCAGGTACGCACGCCGAAGACGACGGCCAGGCCGAGCAGGTACAGGACGAGCGCGACGGCGGTCATGAGGGCGTGGTCCCTTCCGAGCAGCAGGCACAACCGGGAGCGCATCCGCATGCCGCTTCCGCCGGAGCCGCGGAGGGTCGCAGCGCAGCAGCGGGGGAGCAGCACGAGTCGCCCCGCCAAGCCTCGCGGCCTTCCTTCAGCGCGACTCCGGCGATGACGAGAGCCGCTATGGGGTCGGCCCAGGACCAGCCGAACAGGCTGTTGAGCGCCAAGCCGATCAACAGGACGGCGGACAGGTACGTGCACAGCAGGGTCTGCTTCGAATCGGCCACGGCGGAGGCAGAGCCGAGCTCTCGCCCCGCGCGGCGCTGGGCGTAGGAGAGCACCGGCATGATCGCCAGGCTCAAGGCGGCCAGGACGAGGCCGACCGTGGAGTGGTCGGCCTCCCCGCCGCTCAGGAGAGACCGGGTGGCGTCGACGGTCACGAACAGCGCGAGCCCGAAGAAGGACACCGCGATGACCCTCAGCGCGACGCGCTCGCGAGCTTCCGGGTCGCGGCCGGCGAACTGCCATGCGACCGCCAAGGCCGAGGACACCTCGATGATCGAGTCGAGCCCGAAGCCGATCAGGGCCGACGACGACGCCTTGGCTCCGGCGGTGATCGCGACGACGGCCTCGATCACGTTGTAGGTGATGGTCAGCGCGACGAAAAGCCGGATCCGGCGTGCCAAGACGTCACGGCGGGCCGCGGTGGAGGCCACCCCAGTGGCCGTCGACGGCGCCTGGTGGAGGCTCATGAGCAGCAGTCCTCGGTCGCCGACGCCGCGCAGGCGTCCGGGTCGACGGCGAGCACGACGCCCAGGAGGTCGTCGAGTGCGTGTGCCAGCCGCGGATCGGCCAGCTCGTAGCGCGAGCGGCGTCCCTCCGGCACGGCGACGACCAGCCCGCAGCCCCGTAGGCACGCCAGATGGTTGGACAGGTTCTGCCGGGTGACGCCCACCAGTGCCGCCAGTTCCGTGGGGTAGCCCGGCGCCTCGCGCAAGGCGAGCAGCAGCTTCGTGCGCGTCGGGTCCGACAGGGCGTGACCGAAGCGCGCAAGCACGTCGGCATGCGTCAGTGGCATCACGCCGCTGACAGTACAGCCGAAGCTGAATTCAGAAAAGCCTGAACTCAGCCACCTGCTACGACCTCCAGGTCCTGGGCGATCTCGTCGGAGGTGTCGCCGGCGGCGAAGACCACGCGCGCCACGTCGTCCGGCCCGAACATCAGCAGCGTCGTCGCGTGCATCGTCCCGTCCCCCTCGGCGAGCGTGACGCCGGCTGCGGTCTGGGCGGCCTCGACCTGCTCGAGCGTCCCGGTTAACCCGACGAAGTCGTTCGGGAGGTTGCCGTCGAACTGGCCGAGGTAGTCGCGGAGGAAGTCCGGGGTATCCCTCGCCGGGTCGGTGGTCACGAAGACCACCCGCGTCCGGCTCGCCACGTCGTCGGGGACGGCGCGCAGCGCCAAGGCGACGTCGGCCATCGTGGTGGGGCAGATGTCGGGGCAGTTGGCGTAGCCGAAGAAGAGGAGCGTCGGCTGACCTGCAGTCAGGGCCGCGAAGTCGAACGGAGCCCCCGTCTGGTCGGTGAGGGTGAACGACGGACGAGGCAGCGGCTCGGCGAGCTCCCGCCCGGCGTAGGGCCCGTCCTCGGCGGCGGTGGAGATGGAGACGCCCGCGGCGTGGCTCCCGTCGTGCCCGCTGTCGTCCTCGGCGCTGCATGCCGCGGCCGATGCGGCGACGGCGACAACGGCCAGGGCGGTCAGGACTCCTCGGGCACCGCGTCGCCTAAGCACGTTAGTAGTCTAGGTCGCTCGGGGCCGGGGCCGGACCCCGGGATGGGAGGGGGTCAGGGCATGGCGACGGACGCGCCGGAGGGCCTGGATGCGGAGGCCGAGGAGGTTCTCCTCTGGTCGCGGCTGCTGCGGCCCTGGTACCTGCTCATGCACCTCGTGGTCGTCGTGCTCTTCGCCGTCACCCTGTTGCTCGGGTGGTGGCAGTGGCAGCGTGCCGAGGCCTCGGGCTGGAGTGCTCAGAACGTCTCCTATGCGTTCCAGTGGCCCACCCTCGGCGTCATGGGCGTGTGGTTCTACGTCAAGCTGATGCGCGTCGAGGCCGAGCGGGATCCCGATGCAGGAGAGCCGAGCAACTCGCTGGTGCTCTACCGCCCGGCTCGAGTCGACACTTCAAACGACCCGCAGCTCGCCGCCTACAACGCCTACCTGGCTGAGCTCAACGCGCAGGTGCTGGGACACGAGGGTCCGCGGTCGTCCGTGTCCGCGGACTGACCGCGCCTGGCAGCGTGCGGGCCGGCGCTGTCGCAACAGGGATGAGGACGGACGGCGGCCTGTCGCCGCTCAGGGAGTCATGTCCCGGCTGGCTGGGGGGACGTCACTCGCATCGTGACGTCGGTTCACTACCGGGCACGAAGTCCACGAAAAGGCCCTGCTCCTCGATGAACGGATCATCGATGGTGAAGCGCAGCCGGTCGACCCCGACCCGGGTCATGATCCCGTCCGTGTATCCGTCCATCGTCACGAGGCCCGTCTCGTCCGCCCGAACAGTCAGCGTGGGCGCAGGCGTGTCCGCCACCCAGAAGCGTCCCGCGTATTCGGTGTTGACGAAGCCGCAGTGCGTGTAGAGCGAGAACGGTTCCCCTGTGGCAGGCGACCGCGCGACGGTTCCTTCGGCGGCCTGTGTCGCTCCTGAGGATGACGGTTGTGAAGCGACGTCGTCGGTCGAGCACCCGGTGAGCGCAGCTGTGACGACGACGGTCAGCGCTGCGAATCTCAGAGACCACATGTCACATCCATCGGCAGTTCGTGGACCGGGGCCCCCGGCGTTTGCCGCTCGGGACACCAAGGCGGATGGCTGTGCCGCATCGGCAGGGCGATGATTTACGGCCGCGGTACTACAACTAGATGGCGACACCGCGCTCGCGGAGCCACCGGGCCGGGTCCACGCGGCGGCCGTCGAGTCCGTTCTCGAAGACCTCGAAGTGCAGGTGCGGACCTGTCGACTGACCGCGGTTGCCGAGGAGTGCAATGGTGTCGCCGGCGCGGACGGTGTCGCCCGCGGACACGAGGATCTCCTCCATGTGGCCGTAGACGGTGACGTCGCCGTTGTCGTGGAGGATGTAGACGGCCAGGCCGAACCCCTGAGCCGCCCCTGCGCGCAGGACGACGCCGTCGGCGGCCGCGTACTCGGGCGTGAGCATGGGGGCGGCGAGGTCGAGGCCGTAGTGGAACGTGCCCCACCGGCTGCCGTAGGAACTGGTGAGCTGGCCGTCCAGCGGGAGGACCGCATCCGGCCGCGCAGCTTCCTCGCGGGCCGCGCGGGACGCGGCCAGTTGTCCCTGGCGCTCCAGCAGCTCCACCTCGCTGATCTGCGGGCGGGCATCCGGCTCCGCCAGGACGTCGGTAACCCCTTCGACGTGCTCGGTGACCACGGGCGGGGTGTGTGCGTGGGCGATCGGCGACTCCAGGAGCCAGCCGCCCTCCCACATGCTCGCGGTGAGGCCCCCGAGCGCGACGGTCATCAGCAGGAGTCGCGGCTTCTGGCGCAGGAGCGGCGCATCACGACGCGGACGGCGTGCGGAACACCGGCTCATGCTGTCCGCCCCCTTGCCTCGGACCTCTGGCGTGCCGAGTCATCAGAGCACAGCGTGACCGGACGGTCACCTAAGCTGCATAGTAGTGGCGTGTCGCCCGCAGGCTCGCCCCGTCAGAGGGCCGAGGTGCCGAAGCCGCTGGCGGCCAGCCAGGAACGCAGCCACATCATCACCTGGTCCCAGGCGCCGGTGACCAGCAGGATTCCGAGGACGATGAGGACGACCCCTCCGAACCGCATCACCCACCGCGCATGCCGGCGAGCGAAGGTCGACAGCGTCAGGGCGCGACGCAGTCCGAGGGCGACGAGCACGAAGGGGATGCCCAAGCCCAGGCAGTAGGCGAGCCCCAGCGCCGCTCCGCGAAGCGCGGAGGCCTCGGAGTAGGCCAGCGTGCTGACCGCGGACAACGTGGGGCCGAGACACGGCGTCCAGCCCAGACCGAAGACGACGCCGAGCACAGGCGCGCCGACCAGTCCGGCCGGCGGACGGCGGTGGATGCGTCGTTCTCGCTGCAGCCAGCTCAGGCCGCCGAGGAACGTGAGCCCCATCAGGATGGTGGCGATCCCCATCAGGCGGGTGAGCAGCGGCGCCCACTGCAGCATCAGACGGCCGAGGCCGCCGAAGAGGGCTCCGAACGAAACGAAGACGAGCGTGAAGCCGAGGACGAACAGGAGGGCCCCGGCGACGACGCGGCGGCGCTGGCGAGCAGGCGTCATGACCGCGGTCGACGTCTGTGCCGCCGCGGCAGAGGGCCCGGGTGCCGCTTCTGCGGCCGGCGCAGCGGTCTGTGCGCCGGTCAGACCGGCCACGTAGCCGAGGTATCCGGGAACGAGGGGGAGGACGCACGGCGAGGCGAAGCTCACCAGACCGACGAGAGCGGCGACCGCCGCGGCGGCGAGGAAGGACCCGTCGCTGACGATCGCTGCGAGCGACTCCCCGAGGTCACCCATCCGACGTCTCCTCGGCGAGCAGGGCCTCGAGAGCCCGGCGGAGGTCGTCCTGGGAAACGACCGCGACGTAGACGGCAGCGACCCTGCCCTGGCGGTCGAGCAGGATCGTGCTGGGGACGACGTTGGCGGGGAAGCCGCGGAAGGCCAGCGCAACCTCCCCTCGTGGGTCGAACAGGGACGGGTACTCGACATCCAGATCGTCCAGGAACGCCTGTGCCAGTTGCCGCTGATCCTTCACGTCCACGCCGAGGAACTGCACCCCACGGTCGGCGACCTCTGCGTGCACCGCCTGGAAATCCGGCGTCTCCACCCGGCACGGGGCACACCAGGAGCCCCAAAAGTTGATCACCGCGATGTCGCCGGTCAGGTCCGAGGAGTCGAACGCGGTCTCGTCGAGGTACTCGCCGGAGAACTCAGGCGCTGTCTGCCGGGACTCGGGCGGGATCACCTCGCCCAGCGGGGTGTTGCCGGCGAAGTCGAACGTGCCGGAATTCCCCGAGCCGGATGAGGAGGTCCCATTCGAGCAGCCGCCGAGCATCAGCCCGGCGATGACGAGGAGGGCGGCGAGCCCGCGGAGGCGAGGCGATGTGTCAGCCAACGAGGGTGCTCCAGTAGAGCCAGAACCGCTGGGCGATGGCGGTCGCGATGGACAGGAACCACACGGTGAGCACGACCCCGTGATGCCGCTCGACGACGAGGATCGCACGCGCCAGACGATCGGTTCGGTGGGCGGTCACCGCTCGCAGGTTGTGCAGGCTCACGTACCAGAAGGCGACGATCGTGACCGCCCATACGACCATGCAGTACGGGCACAGGGCACCCAGGCGGTAGAGGCTGGTGTAGATGAGCCAGTGCACGAGCACGACGCCGGCCGTGACGCCGATCTGCAGCCCCCACCAGAACCAGGTCGGTAGGCGGGCGCCCGCCATCATCACCGCCCCACAGGTGACGAGCACGCTGAATCCGGCAACCCCCAGCAGAGGATTGGGGAAGCCGAACAGCTCGGCCTGCGGGCTCGACATCACCGTGCCGCAACTGATGACGGGATTCAGGCTGCAGGTGGGGACGTAGGCGGGGTCGGCGAGGACGGCGTACTTCTCGACCGCCAGGACGAACGACGCGATCAACCCGAGGGCGCCGGTCAGGAGGAGCAGGACGGCCGTGCTCCGGCCCTGGGTCCGTGCACCGGGGACGGCCTGCGGCGCGGAGCGGGTCCGCGTGCCTGGACTGTCGGCGTCCGGGCCCGCCAGGGTGTCAGCCGGCGAGGGCGGCATCGATGCGCTCGATGAACTCATCGGCCGACGTGACGTCGAGCCTCTCGCCGTTGAGGAAGAAGGTCGGTGTCCCTTCGACGCCGAGGGCGATGCCGTCCTCGCGGTCCTGCTGCACGCGCTCGAGCGTCGCCGGATCCGCGACCGCGGCGTCGAACGCGGCCATGTCCAGGCCCAGGTCTTCAGCGAAGCCGCGGAACACGTCGGCCTGTGAGTCCTGGCGTTCCCCCCATTCGGCCTGGCTCTCGAACATCTGGTGGTACATGTCCTCGAAGCGGCCCTGCTGGGCAGCTGCCTCGACCGCCACGGCGGCGTTCGCGGCGTTGGCGTGTCCCGGCAGCGGGAAGTAGCGGGCGACGAAGGTGACCCGGCCCTCGTACTCCTGTCGCAGCTCCTCGATGAAGGGATAGGCGGCCGCGCAGCTCTCGCACTCGAAGTCGAGGAACTCGACCAGGGTCACGCGACCATCCGCTGCCGTCGCAAGCCGGTGGCTGTCCTCGCGGACCACCGGCGCGTCGCCCGAGGTCCCGCCCGGCCCATCGTCGGAGCGGCCCACGCCGAGAAGGACGGCGACGCCGACGGCAAACGCGGCCACCAGCGCAACGGAGATCTTCAGGTTGAGGCTCAAGCGGTCCCTCACTCGGGTCGGGCGACGAAGCCGGCCACGCCGCCTCGGGTGCGCGGTGTCAGGTCACCCGGTGCGCGGCATCTACGATCCAGCGTAGGAGACGCTACCTCAGGGGTTCCGCGCGTCGGCGGACCGCCGGTCCTCCGGAGCCGTCTCGCTCATCGCTCTTCGACCTCCTGCCCACGCCCGAGAGGTGATCCGTGACCGCTGACGAGTTCTCTTCACTGTCCGACACGCTGTTCAGCGTCTCGATCGTCGTGTACGCGCTCGCCGCGCTCGCCTTCGCGGCGCTCCTGGCGTTCGGCCGCCAGTCGCAAGAGTCGCGTCGAGAGCCGGCGCACGTCGGTGCGGCCGCTGCTGGTCCCGCTGACCAGGTAGTCGCGGATTCCACCGGCGACCGCTGGGGGCTGGTCGGGGTCGCGCTCACCGCCGTGGGGCTCATCGCGCACGCCGGGGTGCTCATCGCCCGGACCGCCGCTACGGGCCGTGTCCCGTGGGGCAACATGTACGAGTTCGGCACGGCAGCCGCCCTCGCCGGGGTGGTCGCCTACCTGCTGTTTGCGATCCGGGTCCCCGCCGTCCGGCGGATCGGGGTGTTCGTCCTCGGCGTGACGGCCCTGGGACTCGTCCTCATCGGGCTCTACCTCTACGCAGAGTCCGGGCCGCTGATCGCAGCCCTGCGATCCAACTGGCTCGCGGTGCACGTCTCTGCAGCCATCATCGCGTTCGGGATCTACATCGTCAGCGCGGTCGCGAGCGCTCTGTATCTCGTCGCCGTGCGCCGAGACCAGGCGGCGTCCACTGCGGAGGAGTCCTCCGGTGGGCTGCTCTCCCGTTTGCCCGACGCGCAGGTGCTGGACCGCGTGGCGCACCGGACGGCCGTCTTCGGATTCCCCGTGTGGACCTTCGCCGTCATCGCTGGCGCCATCTGGGCCGAGAGCGCGTGGGGCCGGTTCTGGGGCTGGGACCCCAAGGAGACGTGGGCGTTCATCTCCTGGGCGCTCTATGCCGCGTACCTGCACGCGCGCACGACCGCCGGCTGGCGTGGCCGCCCGGCGGCCTGGGTCAACGTGGTCGCCTTCGCGAGCCTGGTGTTCAACCTGCTCTTCGTGAACCTTGTCTCCACCGGCCTGCACTCCTACGGCGGGGTGTCCTGAGCTGACCGAGCGGCCGGTCCGTTATCGACTCGTGACAACTAAGCAGCTTCGTACTACGGTTCCGTCCGGCCCGACCGAGCCGTGCTCCTCGACCGAGGGCCTCGATCGGACCCGCCGAGCCGGTTCGCGCCTGAGGGTGCGGCCGGGCCGGGGACCCGTGTCCCTGGGGTGAATCCCGCGGCCTCCACGCCGTGGGTAGGGCGCCTTCCCGCCCGAACCCGTCAGCTAACCCGGTAGGCGCCAGGAAGAACGGAGAGCCGCCGTTTTGGCGACTGCACACCACGAGCTCACGCATGCCATCCATCTGCTCTTCCGACGCCGTGGGGGTGCTCGTTGCGGCGGTCCGCCGGTTCCCGCGCGGACCCGCGGCCGGATCGGACTGACCACTGCTCTGCTCGTTGTTCTCACGGTGCTCGCTGTCGCGGCACCGCCCGCTGCGGCCGCTCCCGGCGGCTCGGTCCCCGCGAGCCAGTCGGACTACGACGCGCTGGTAGCCGAGGTGGAGCGCATCTCCGGCTTCGTGCAGGCGGCCGAAGACGAGTTGCAGCGGTTGACCGTCGAGGCCGAGGCGACCGCCGACTCCCTGCGGGTGGCCCAGGAGGCCCTCGGTGTCGCGCAGGCCGACGCTGCCGCGGCGACCGCGGAGCTCCAGGTCGCCCAGGCCGACGAGCAGCGGGCCCGGGGCGACGTCGTGTCCGTCGCCCGTGAGACATACATGGGCTCAGACGCCCTGGGGGCGGCGGCAGCGCTGCTGGACTCCGCCGGCCCGGAGGAGTTCCTGGAGCGGTCGGCGACGCTCGACCTCCTGGGCGACGAGCGCGCGGAGCGGCTGTCGCAGTACGAGGCGATCCGCGAGCGGCAGGAGCGGGCGCAGCAGGCGGCAGGCGCCGCACTGGCCGCGCAGGACGAAGCCGCGCAGGCCGCGGCTGCGGCCGACGCCCAGGCGCAGGCGCAGCTGACGGCCGCGCAGCAGGCCTTCGATGCCGCCGAGGGCCAGAAGGCGGCTCTCGAGGCGCAGCTGCGGGATGCCCAGATCCGGCTGCTGGCGGCCCAGGGGGCCGCGCAGCCCGCGGCCACCTACGACGAGCAGCGCCGAACGGAGATCGCCCAGGAGCGCGCGGGGTTGAGCGCCTTGGTCACGGGTCGGCTGACGTCCTGCTACGGCAGCCGAAGCGGAGCCCAGCACAACGGAATCGACATCGCCGCTCCCATCGGCACGCCCATCTATGCGCCCGAGGGGGGTGTGGTCCTGCACGCCGGGCCCGCCAACGGATTCGGCCTCGCCGTGTACATCCAGCACCCCGACGGCACCATCACCGTCTATGGGCACATCAACCAGTACTTCGTCCGGGCCGGGCAACAGGTAGCCGCCGGCCAGCAGATCGCCGCTGTCGGCAACCGGGGGCAGTCCACGGGGCCGCACCTGCACATCGAGACGCACGTCGGCGGCCTGTATGCCAACAGGGTCAACCCGGCACCGTGGCTGGCCGCTCGGGGTGTCACCCTTGGCTGCTGATCTGTGGTGCACATCTCCCGACGTCGTCGTGCGGGCGGGAACCGCACGACGCCGACGGACGACCAAGGAGCTGTGATGTCCTCAGGTTCTCGACTCAGCCGCCGTGCTCTTCCCGCAGCCGCTCTCGCGGTCGGCCTCACCTTCCTCGGTGCCGGGTCGGCCAGTGCCCATGTAGAGGCGACGGCCGAGGGCGCTCAGGCCGGCACTGGTCCGGTGACCGTCGTCTTCTCGGCAGCGGCCGAGTCCACGACCGCCGGCATCGTCAGCGCGAAGGTGCAGCTCCCGGCGGGCCTGACCCCGCAGTCGACGAGTCTGGCGGGCGCGCCGGGCGGATGGGTGCTGACCCCGACCTCCGACGGGTACGAGGTTGCCGGTCCTGACATCGGGCCGGGCGTTGACCTCGAGTACAGCATCACGATCGACCGGCTGCCGGTGGACCAGACAGAGCTGCCGTTCAAGACCCTGCTGCGGTACTCCGACGGCGTCGAGGACGCGTGGATCGAGCTGCCTGCGGCCGACAACCCGGAGCCCGAGAACCCTGCCCCGACCATCACCGTCGCGCCCGCGCCTCCGGGCGCGGCGTCGTCGGCTCCGCCGACCGAGTCGTCGAGTTCGTCGAGCCCGGCCACTGCCTCCAGCCCATCTGAGGCGCAGGCCGCCGACCCGGAGCCGGCGGCGTCCCAGGACGACACGGGGACGTCGACAGGGCTCATCGTCGCGGTCGCCGTCGTCGTCGCTGCGGCCGTCGCCGGGGGGTTGTGGTTCTGGCGGTCGCGGAAATCCTCCGGGGCCTGACGGCGACCCATGGCCGGTCCTCAGCGTGGTGACCTCATGGACCGTGGGGGGGGCGGGGGGGGCGCGGGGGGGGCGCCCGCCGGGGGGGGGGGGGGGGGCGGCGGCGGGGGGGGGGGGGGGGGGGCTCGCT
>NZ_JBJNRJ010000044.1:17893-42772 GCF_046233715.1 Trujillonella humicola
CGCGGGCGCGCGCCGCCCCCCCGACCCCCCGCCCCCCCCCCCCCCCCCCCCCCCCCCCCCCCCCCCCCCCCCCCACGGTGCTGGTCCTGTTCGCCGCGCTCGGTCTGGGGCTGCTCGCTGACATCGTGACCGCGCGGCCGGCGCTGGCCCACGCGGAGCTCGCGAGCACGACGCCGGCCGAGAACGCGCGGCTCGCTGAGGCGCCCTCCGAGGTGACGCTGACGTTCACCGAGCCGGTGTCCCTGGGCTCCGGCCACGCCCGGGTGATCAACGCGCGAGGGGAGCGCGTCGATACAGGCGACGCGTCGTCGGACGGCGCGGTCGTCGAGATCCCGCTGAGTGCTGGCCTGCCCGAGGCCAGCTACGTGGTCAGCTACCGCGTCGTCTCCGCGGACTCCCACCCCATCTCGGGTGCCTATGCGTTCGTGGTCGGCGATGGGGAACTGGTCCCGGCCGGATCCGTAGAGGCCGGGGAGGACACCGACCCCGGGGTGGGCGCGGCCCTGCCGGTCGCTCGGTGGGTCGGCTTCGCAGGTGTCGCGCTGGCCATCGGCGTCCCGGTCTTCCTCCTGACCAGCTGGACAGGTGGATGGCGTGACCGGCGGATGCGTCACCTGGCCACCAGCGGCCTCCTGGCGACCGCTGTTGGCACCCTCCTCACCTTCCTGCTGCAGGGGTCCTATACCGCGGGCCGCGATCTTGGGGCGGTCCTCGACCCGGGACTGATCTCGGCCACGGCGTCCTCGGCATTCGGGATCGCCCTTCTATTCCGATTCGCATTCGCACTGCTCCTCGGCGTCGTGCTGGCGTTGGCGTGGCGGCGACAACGGGCGCCGTCTCGTCCGCTCGTGATCGCCGGCGCGCTGGCTGCCGGCGGCGTGGTCGTCACGATGGCCGCCGTGGGGCATCCGGTCGCGGGACCGTGGCCTCCGCTCGCCGTGGCCAGCACGGCGGTGCACGTCGCCGCGATGGCGGTGTGGTTGGGCGGGCTGACTGCGCTGCTGTGCGGGGTGCTGCGTCGCGGCACTGCGACGGCGGACGTGGCCACCGTGCTGCCGCGCCACTCCCGCGTCGCGTTCGCGGCGGTCGGCGCTCTCGTCGTCTCGGGCGTCGTTCAGTCGGTCCGGGAGGTCGGCACACCGACTGCGCTGTTCGGTACGACGTACGGGCGGCTGCTGATGGCCAAGCTCGCGCTCGTGCTGCTGCTCCTGGCCGCGGCGGGGATCTCCCGCGTCTGGGTGCAGCAGTACCTCGGCGTCCACCGGCGTTCCGCGCGGGGTCGCGTCACCGCTCACGCGTTCGCCGCAGGAACGCTGGACGAGTCCGGGGTCGAGGCTGCCGAGGCCAGGCAGGAATTGCTGGCACGAACGGCTCAGGACGAGGTTCCGGCGCTCCGACGATCGGTTCTCGTCGAGATGCTGGTGGCGGTCGCCGTCCTGGCTGTCACCGCTGTCCTCGTCGGCACGCCGCCCGCCCGAGCGACGGTCGCCGAGCCGGTGGACGTCGTCCTCCCTCTGGTCGGGGACCAGGGCTCGACCGTGGCCGGCTCGCTGCAGGTGACGGTCGACCCGGCCGCTATCGGGGCGAACACCCTGCACGTGTATCTCTTCGACGAGTCGGACCAGCTCACACAGCCGCAGGGCATCCGGGTGACCCTGACCGAAGCCCAGCAGGAGATCGGCCCGCTGCAGGTCGAGCTCCTGCCCGGCGGACCGGGGCACTACATCGGGGACGGGATGACCATCCCCTCGGCCGGAACCTGGACGCTTACCGTCAGCGTGCGCCTGGACGAGTTCACGGCCACCACCGCGAGCACCGACTTCCCGGTCCGCTGACCCGACTGCGCCGCGTGGGTGCCGGAAATCGCGGTACGAGACCGGCGCTGGCCGAGCGCGCACCTACTATGCTGCTTCGTATCCGGGAGCCGGCGCCCAGCGGCGCCGCCTCAAGGCGACGTGGTGTGCGTGCTGGCAGAGGAGCGTTGCGCTGACGACCGTGACCAGGTCTCGCGAGATCGCCCACCCGCGCCCGCTGATCTGGCGCGCCTTGACCGAACTCCGCCCCTACTGCGCGGTGTGCGACGTCTCTTATGTCTTCGAGCCGGCGGGGGAGGAGGAGCCCCGAGGCCTCGACCTCGGCGTGTCCTTCACATGTGTCAGCGGCCGGCTCGACGGCGCTGAGCCGCCTTCGACCGCACCCCGTGGCGAGATCACCGACTGGGAGGAGGGGACCTGCTTCGCCTCCCGGCTGGAACTCACCCCCGAGAGCTGGCTGACCCGCGTCCACCTCCAGGACGCCGACAATGGCGGGACGGTCGTGACGATCACTCTCACTTGGCACCCGAAGGTGGGCAGTCGCCTGGTCCACCTGACGCAGCGGCGAAGTCTGCAACGACTGCTCGAGGAAACGGTCGAGCTGGAGTTGGCCCGCGTGCCGGACCACGTGCGGCAAGTCGGCCCTGTGGCCGACTGAGTGACAACCGTCGGGCGGAACCTCTGACAGTCCGCCGGCGGGCAGCCTGAACCACCAGCGAGATCGTAAGGGTCGGCTAAGAGCGTCGGAGGAGAGAAGACCCGGCCCAGGGTCCGAATTGCGGACGCCGATGACGACGGCGTTGACGTCTTACCAACCGGCCTTCCTTCGACCTCTCCGCGACCCCGGATGCTCTACTACAGGGGGTAGTACGCTTGCGGCGAGCGGAGGGAGGCGCGGTGAGGCAAGCGTGGATCTTGTTTCTCCTCGCTGCAATGTTCTCCATGCACGGCATCTCCTCCCTGCCTCGCGACGCCGGAATGCCGGAGGGGCGTGTGGCCCACGAGCCGGCGATGGCGCTAGCCGCGGATGGCATGGCCCTCGACGCGGCCATCATGGCTGCAGTCGTGGACGAACCGATGGACGGCTCGGCGACGACTGACCACGACGAGCCGGGCCATGGCATGCCAACACACCTGTGGTCCTTCTGCCTGGCCGTCCTCATGGCCGGTGCGGCCTTGGTCGGGCTCGTCCTGATAGCCCGGGCTTCCCCTGCGGAGCGGATGCTCTCCGAGGTGGGGTGCATCCGCCGACCTGCCGGCCTGGTCCCCATCCTCCGGCCGCCAGACCTCTCAGCCCTCTGTCTCCTGCGGATTTAGGCCGAGCGCTCAGACGGACGCGCGGTCCTGCCGGGGTCCGTCTGCGCACGTGCACGCCTTCACCGCAGCCAGACAGGAGATCCACCCAATGACTCGAACCACTTCTCGACGCATTCGCCTCGCCGGCGGTCTGCTCGCGAGCACCCTCATCGTCGCTGCCTGTTCAGGTGGCGATGACGACATGAGCGGGATGAGCGGCATGGACTCGTCGTCCGAGTCGTCATCGGCGGAGTCCTCCGCGGAGTCGGCCGACTTTAGCGACGCGGACGTCATGTTCGCCCAGCAGATGATCGTCCACCACCAGGGCGCCGTCGAGATGGCCCAGCTCGCGGAGGAACGTGCGGAGAACGCACAGGTGCTCGACCTCGCCAACCGCATCGAGGCGGCTCAGGGGCCGGAGATCGAGATTATGACCGGCTGGCTCGAGGACTGGGGCAAGCCGACGACCGCCGAGGAATTAGGGGACGCGGGCGGCATGGATCACGGCGGCATGGAGATGTCGTGGGAGGACATGGCCGCCCTCGAGGCCGCGTCCGGCGCCGAGTTCGATCGGATGTTCCTAGAGATGATGACCGAGCACCACCGCGGAGCGGTGGACATGGCGGAGATCGAAGTCGCCAACGGTCAGAACGCCGAAGCGGTGGCCCTGGCTCGGGCGATCATCGACTCCCAAACCGGGGAGATCGAGGAGATGCAGGGTCTGCTGGGCACACTCGGCGGCTGATGCGACTGGGTGGCGCTACGCGAGGGCGTAGCGCCACCCCTCCGCTCCCCACGCCTGCGTGTCGGGTGGGACGCCCTTACCGCTTCTCAGCTGCCCGGCCAGGAGGCCTCCATGTCAGCGCGCATGCCGGACCGGATCCTGTCGATCCGACTCGCCACCGCCGCCCTGATCCTGTCAACCGCCGTACTCGCCGGCTGCTCGTCCGGCGACGGCGACGGCGACGGGCGGGAGTCCCGCGACCACGCGCAGGGAACCGTGCCGGCGGGGATTCTCCCGCCCGCGCACGTCCATGGGGTCGAGGTCGACCCGGCCGACGCGGGTGCCGTGCTGTTGGCCACCCACGACGGTCTCTTCCGCGTGGACGACGGTGCGTCGACCCGAGTCGGCCCCGTGATCGACCTGATGGGTTTCACCGTGGCCGGACCGAATCGGTATCTGGCCTCGGGGCATCCTGGGCCGGGCGTCGATCTGCCTCAGCCGGTCGGGCTGATCGAGTCGACCGATGGCGGTCGCACCTGGGAGCAGTTGTCCCGTCAGGGCGAATCGGACTTCCACGCCCTGACCGTGAGCACGGCGGGGGTGCTCGGCTACGACGGCTCACTCATGCGCAGCTCCGACGGCTTGGAGTGGGAACAGCTCACGATCCCTGCCGTGCCTGCCTCTCTTTCTGCGTCGCCCGACGGGGGCGAGATGCTGGCCGCCACGGCGGAGGGGCTGTTGCGGTCGGTGGACGGCGGAGTCTCGTGGAGCCCGTCAGAGGGAGCTCCGCCGCTCCAGGTCGTCGACTGGGCGACAGACGGGACGGCGGTCGTAGGTGTCGACCCGTCCGGAGGTGTGTGGTCGAGTCCCGACGGTGGTGCGACCTGGCGGCAGGGGCCGCAGGTGGGACCCGCGCCTCAGGCGGTCGGCGCGAGCGGGTCCGGAGAGGCGGCGCGCATTGTCGTCGTCACGGCCACTGGCCTCCTCGAGTCCACGGACGGTGGGCGGTCATTCGCCGTCGTCCTCGACCGTTGAGGGCCTCGGCGAGGTGCTCGCCCGGCACGTCACCCAGCTGGCCTCCGGGCGACGACCGGAATGGGTGGGGTGAGCCGCCGACGGGGTCGGGTCCTTCGGCTGGGTCTCCAGCATCTGACCGGCAGCGCTCATGCGCTCTCTGCCCTGACCGGCCAGGGAGCGGATCGATCACAGTCGCCACCGGCCTCCGCGGCCGGCCGACTTCACAACGGCGCTGACTAGTAGTCCGCTGATGGTGCGAGGACCTGCCCGCGTCGGTGGCGCGACACGACGCTCCCTGGGCCGCGCGGCCGACCATCGGCGGGAGGGGCCTCACCGGACTCCTGCGGATGTCGGCTCGCCGTGACCGTGCTCGTTCGACTCGTCACTCTTCTTCGTCGCCATGAGTCCGAACCCCGTTCTGCTGTCGTCGGTGGGAGCGATTGCGCATGTCGCGGACTCCGTCGCCACGACATCGTTCGCCGCATCCGGTGAGGGCGCATGCGCCCGGGTGCCTCGGCGACGGTCGACGCGGACGTCGGGCCCGTGTGCGGGCGTGTTGGTCATGCAAGGTCGTCCGCCTGTCCGTACGGTCGTACGGACAAACCCCACGAGCCGGTTCGGCCGTCGGTCCAGGTAGTGGTGCACCCGCCGCCGAGCCGGGCTGGACGAAAGCAAGCGAGGTCGGTGGATCGGACACTGCTCAGGTGTCGGAAGATTGCCCTCGTGGTCGTCGCTGCGGATATTTCCGGGGCGACGCTCTGGCAAGACCATTCCGGTGGCTCCGTTCTCAGACTGTCGCCGGCCAGCAGAGAGCCGAGGCCCGGGCGGGCTGAGCTCGACCCGGGAAGAGGTCCATGAGCGAGCCGATATGGGGCCGGCGGCCGCCGCCGCACACCAGCCCCGCGGACTCCGTCGCCGTCTGGGACGGGCGGCCTTGCACTCTCGCCGACGTCACCGAGTTGCGCCTGCTCCTGCGGGAGGGGCTGGCTGATGCCGCCCGCCGCGGTGACGCCGACGACGCGGACATCGAGAGACTGCTGCTGGTCTTCGAGGAACTGACCTCCAACGGTCTGCGGCACGGGCAGACGCCGGTGCGGGTCGTGGTCACCACCACTGCCTGCGGGTGGCTGATCGACGTGAGCGACGCCGCAGCCGACCGCCCGCCCATGCTGGCCGTCGGCCGGGACGCTGCCCAGGGTGGGTTGGGTCTCTATCTCGTCGCCCGGCTCAGTGCCGCGCACGGCTGGATGGTTGAAGACGACCGCAAGCACGTGTGGGCCCGGCTCGATTACGCGTCCCGCAGCGTGCCCGTTCCGGCGCCTCCGCTGCCCCGGCCTCGCGACGAGACGACGGGTCGGAGCCAGTTCCAGTAGCGGCAGGCTGCCCGACGCCCAGGCCACATTGCGGTGGCAACCGAGGCGCCGTTGTGTCAGCGTTCTTGCGTCGAAACAGATGTCGCCACCGCACGCGGGGGTTTCGGAGCGCCCGAACCCGCACAGCGGGGTGTCGGGCGCCCCGTCGGCCCGTGGTGGGTCAGCCCAGTGAGGTGATGAGATCCCGGCAGGCTTGCTCGCAGCGCCGACATGCTTCGGCGCAGACGCGGCAGTGCTCGTGCATCGAGGCGTGGCTCTCGCACTCGTCACCGCATGCCTTGCACGCAGTGGCGCAGGCCTCGAGCACCGCCCGGGTGAGGTTGGCGTCGTAGCCGGTGTGCCGGGAGAGCACGCGGCCGGTGGTGTCGCAGATGTCGGCGCAGTCGGTGTTGGACCGGATGCACGTCGTCAGCTCGGCGACCATGTCCTCACTGAGACAGGCGTCGGCGCAGGCGGTGCAGGCCTGCGCGCACTCGAAGCAAGCCTCGATGCAGGCGAGGAGCTTGCTCTTGTCCACCCCGCCGAGGTCCTTGGGGTAGGTGTCGAGCATCTGGGCTGCCACGGTCATGGTGGTCTCCTCGTCGTCCTGGCGCCGGCTGGCCTCGGTGCCGTCCGGAGCTGTCGCCGCGCGTCGGGGCTACCCGTAGATCCGTACGGGTATGGGTGAATTGGAGGTGTTTCTCGATGTCCGAGCCTGACCACGCCCATCCGGTCGACCCTGAGCGAGTCGAACACGCACGTGCCCGACTGCCCAGCCGCGACGAGGCTGCCCAGCTGACCAGCGTGCTGAGCCTGATGGCTGACCCCACCCGAGCCCGGGTCCTGTTCGCTCTCGACATGGTCGAGGAGTTGTGCGTCGGCGATCTTGCTCTGGCCCTGGAAGCCAACGAGGACGCTGTCGGCTACGCACTTCGGCTACTGCGCACGGCGGGGTTGGTGACGAATCGGAAGCAGGGGCGCGTCGTGTACTACCGCCTGGCCGAGGGGTTCCCCGAGCCCCTGCGGGAGCACTGCCTGCGCCAGTTGGTCGTCCTCTCGGAAGCGGCGCCGGACGACGACTGACGGTGGCGCGTCGGGGTGCGGAGCGGTTGTCGCGAGTGGGTGGTCGTCGTCGCGCGAACGTTCTCGGCCGGCCCTACAGTCAGCCACACCCGGACGGTCGTCCGGATGTCAGTGCGGTGTCCCGGCTCAGTCCCGGCCGTTCCCGTCAGCATCTCCGTGAGATGAGGAGGGCGCCATGGTTGCTCTGCTTTCGCTGGCGGCACTGGTAGCGGCCGGGATCGTCGGGCTGTACGCGCTGTCGTCGGCGCTGCGAAGCGCCCGGGAGCCCGCCGCCGTCCTGCCGTACGAGTCGGGCCTGCTCCCTCAGCAGCACGCCGTCTCCCGCTACCACGCGCGGTGGTACGCGATCACGGTTCTCTTCCTCGCCTTCGACATGGAGATGATCTTCATGTACCCGTGGGCCGTTGTCGTCGCGGACATGGGGGCACAAGCGGTCGTCGAGATGTTCGGTTTCCTCGCCGTCCTGCTCGTCGGTGTCACCTACGTCTGGCGTGAAGGTGCGCTGCGATGGACGTGATCGCCCGACTGCGCAACTGGGCGCTGGCCCGGCCGCGGGTGCTGCTCGTGGACGTCCCCGGCACGACGATGCTGCGGTGGTCCGTCGAGGCCGAGGTGGACCGGCGCGGCTGGCGACGCGCTGTGTCGCCCGCAGACACCGATCTTCTGGTCGTCCTGGGCCTCCCCGGACCGGACCTCGCAGAAGCCGTCGACGTGCTGTGGAGCCAGGTCCCCGAGCCGCGGCATCGGATGGACGTGCACCACTCCGGCGAGGTCGTCGTCGCGCTCGACACGGGTCGGGACACGCTGATCCGGCGGGCCGGCGGGGAGATAGACGCAGACGACCGGCCGTCGCCGGCCTCGCTGCTCGGCAAGGACCAAGACGCCGACCATGAGGGCATGGGCCACGGGGGTGGTCATGAGGGCATGGGCCACGGGGGTGGTCACGAGGGCATGGGCCACGGGGGTGGTCACGAGGGCATGGGCCACGGGGGTGGTCACGAGGGCATGGGCCACGGGGGTGGTCACGAGGGCATGGATCACGGCAGTGGTCACGAGGGCATGGATCACGGCAGTGGTCACGAGGGCATGGACCACGGCATGCACGGGGGCATGGACCACGGCATGCACGGGGGCATGGACCGCGGCATGCACGGGGGCGAGGTAGCCGGGCTGCCGATGGCCTCGACCGGCCCCGACCGGGACGGGCTCCAGCTCGACGTCCTCAAGGTGGTGCTCGGGCCGGTGCTGCCGGGCTGGCCGACGGGCCTGGTCCTGCGGGCGGACCTGCAGGGTGACGTCCTGACCTCCGCTGAGCTGGCCTGGCTCGACGCCGACACCCTCCCAGCCGCGCAGCCGCATTCCGGCTCCCAGCCAGCCGCGCTCGACCGGCTCGCCCGCTTCCTCGATGTGGCCGGCTGGCCGACCGCTGCCCGCGACGCCCGCTGTGCCCGGGACGGGTTCACCGTCGACGGGTTCGCCCAAGGGGCAGCGCAGCGGCTCGCCGAGGCCGTGGCGCGGCGAGTGCGCCGGTCGCGGGTCCTGTCGTGGACGGCCGGGGGCGTCGGGCAGGCTGCGTCGGAGCGCGGTTCCGGTGGAGGTGTCCTGGACCGCGTTAGGCGCTGGTGTGACACCGCGTCGGGGCAACCGGTCGACGAGCCGCCCGCCATCGCACTGGATGACGTCGCGGCTCTGGTGGAGGGCGCGGAGATCGGGAGCGCGCGGCTGATCGTGGCCAGCCTCGACCTTCTCCCCGTGCCCGCGGCGTCGGCTCCCGAGCACGCGCATGCCTGAGCAGACCTTGGCGGAGATGTGGGGCGTGGTGCCCGCGGTCCTCGGAGTCGTGGCGGTCGGTCTGGTGCTGGGACTCGTGGTGGCGGCAGTCGACCGCGCCGTCGTCTCCGGTGCACCGGGAGCGGCTGTCGAGCCGATCCGCTCGAGCGCGAGCCTGCTGGTGGAGCAGCGGCGGACCACACTGGCCCCGGATCGGTTCCTGTGGCGGCTGGGCTGCGCAGCGGTGCCGACGCTGGCACTGCTGTCGCTGGCCGTCGTCCCGATCGGCGGGCGGACGCTGTGGTCGACCAGTGCTGACCTCGTGTGGTTCAACGCCATGGAGGCGCTGCTGTGGGCGGCGGTGTGGCTGGTCGGCTGGGGTCCCAACGCCGTCCACGCCTTGACCGGCGGCTACCGGTTCCTCGCCCAGGGGCTGACCTACGAGCTGCCGCTGATGTTTGCGCTCATCACGGCCGGCCTGGCCGCCGGATCGCTGCGGACGACGGACATCCTCGCCACCCAGGAGCACCTGTGGTTCGTGGTCACGATGCCTGTCGCCTTCGGAGTCTTCGTGGCCAGCGCCGCGGCCTTCGCCTTCTGGGGGCCGTTCGCAGCACCCGCCGCGACCGACATCGCCGGCGGCGTCACCTCCGAGTTGTCCGGGGTGGACCGGCTGCTGGTCGAGGCCGGTCGCGCCGTCTTCCTCGGCGCGAGCGCGGTCATGTCGGCGGCGTTGTTCCTCGGCGGCGACTCGGGCCCCTGGCTGCCCGGCCCGCTGTGGCACCTGCTGAAGACCCTCGCCGTCGTCGCCGCTCTGGTCTGGGTGGGACGACGGATGCCGGTGCTGCGGCCGGACCGCACGGTGGAGGTCGGCTGGATGGTCCTCGTCCCGCTGACGTTGCTGCAGGCGCTGGTCGTCGCCGTGCTCGTCCTGAACGGCTTCTACGCGTGAGGAGGAGCCGATGCTGAGCGAGCTCTCCGGCTGGGCGATCACGGCCGTCGCCGTCCTCGGTGTCCTGTCGGTCGCCGCGGGGGTCGCCGTCTTCGTCGTCGACTCGATGGCCAGGGCGACCTTCGCCCTGCTGGCGTCGTTCCTCGCGGTGGCGGGCATCCTGCTGGCCCTGGACCTGGTCTACCTGGCCGTCGTGACGGCGCTGATGATGACGATCGAGATGGCGATCATGGCCGTCTTCATGATCATGTTCATGATGAACCCGGCCGGGCTCATGCCGATGACGATGGTGCACAACGCCAAGGGCTCGGCCTTGATGGGTGCGGGTGCGTTCGTCGTCCTCACCGTCGGGATCTGGACGAGCGACTGGCCGACGCGGGAAATGTCCCGGCCGGTCGACAGCACCCGCCAGCTCGGCGAGGCGATCATGGGCAGCCACATGCTGGTCATGCTGGTGATCGGCATGGCGCTGTTCGCGACGATCCTGGCCGGCACGGTCCTGGCCACCGCCCGTGGCCGCTACGACCGCTTCGGTCCCGGTCTGGACGCCGAGCGTCCGGATGACCCGGTGCCCGGGGGGCTGCCGCGATGAGCGCCGAACTCGTGCTGCAGATCGTGCTGACCGTGGCCGCCGCCCTGGTGGGCGTCGGCCTGTTCGGCGCGCTGTCCCAGCAGTCGATCGTCATGGTGATGATGGGGCTGGAGCTCGTCCTCAACGGCGTGCTGCTGGCCGGGGGAGCGGCCTGGTACTTCCTCGCGCCGGAGCTGCCTGACGCCCAGGTGCTGGTCGTCGTCGCGCTCGTGGTGATGGCGGTGGAGATGGCGATGGGCTTCGCCGTCACCGTCGCCATCTACCGGGCCCGACAGGTGGACATGGTGGACATGGCCACGGACCTGCGCGGATGAGCGCCGTCCTCGCGGCCCTGGTGCTGGTCCCCGCCCTGACCGGGACGGGGCTGCTGGTGACCGGGCGGCGGGCCGACCGCACCGCCGGTCCGGTCGCCGTCGGGGTCACCGGCGTCGCGGTCGTCCTCGCGGCCCTCGTGGCGGCTGCCCGGCCGAGCATTTCGATGCCGTTCCTCGGCATTGTCGAAGGCGGAGACCTGCGGCTACTCGTCGACGGGCTCTCCGCGATCCTCGTGGTGCTGGTCGCGGGGATAGCCCTGCTGGTCACCGCCTTCGCCGTCGTGGACCTGCCGGGGGATGCGGCGCGGGCCCGCTTCTTCGGCTACCTGCTGCTCTTCGTCGCGGCGATGCTGGCCACGGTCACCGCGGCCACGCTGCCGGCGCTGCTGCTGGCGTGGGAGGTGATGGGCGCGACCTCCTTCGCGCTCATCGGCTTCCGGTGGGAGGAGCCGGGCAAGCTGGCCGCCGGCACCCGGGCGTTTGTGACCACCCGGGCCGGCGACCTCGGTCTGTACGTCGCCGCCGGAGCCGCGCTCGCCGCCACCGGCAGCCTGGCCCTGGCGGACCTCGGCACCGCGACCGGCGGCTGGGCGGACGCCGCCGCCGCGGGCGTGCTCGTCGCCGCGCTCGGCAAGTCCGCGCAACTGCCCTTCTCCGCCTGGCTCTCGGCCGCGATGCAGGGCCCCAGCCCGGTCAGCGCCCTGCTGCACTCGGCGACCATGGTCGCCGCCGGCGGGTACCTGCTCATCCGGATGCAGCCCCTGTTGGCGGCGACGGGCTGGGCCGCGACGGCGGCGGCGTGGGCCGGTGCGCTCACCGCACTCGTGCTCGGCGCAGTGGCCGTCGCGCAGACCGACCTCAAGCAGCTGCTGGCGGCCAGCACCGCCGCGCAGATCGGGTTCGTCATCCTCGCCGCCGGGGTGGGCGCCACCGCGGGCGGCACGGCCCAGCTCGTCGCGCATGCCGCGGTCAAGGCCGGCCTGTTCGTCGCCGCCGGCGCGTGGCTCACCGCGCTGGGCACCAAGCAGCTGGCCGGGCTGCGCGGTGCGGCGCGCCGGTACCCGGGAATCGGCTCTGCGGCCACCGTCGCCGCCCTCGCGCTGGCCGGTGTGCCGCCGCTGTCGCTGTGGGCCACCAAGGACGAGGTGCTCGCCGGGGTCGACGGGACGGCGCTGAAAGTGGTGGGCCTGGCCGCCGCCGCGGTCTCGGCGGTTTATGCCGGTCGGATCCTGGCCGTCGTCCTCGCTCGGCCGGCGGGGGAGGAGGCCTTCGGCACCGACGAACCCGGTACCCGCCGCGTCCCGGTGCCGACCACCGCCGTCGCCGGTGTGCTCGCCGTGTTCGCAGCCGGCCTTGGGGTGCTCGCGCTGCCGGTCGTGGCCGAGGAGCTCAAGGCGGTTCTCGGCGCCGAGGGGGAGTCTTCCCCGGGACTCGGGCAGTTGCTGTTCTCCGGGGCGCTGGCGCTCGTCGTGCTCGGGGTGACCGTCGCCGCTGTCCATGCATATCCCACGGTTGTGGAGCAGCTCTCCCGGAGCCCGCTCGGTTCGTGGGCCGGGCTGGGCCGGTTGCTGTCCCCCCGGCCGGCGCTGGCGCTGGCTCGCGCGCTGGCCACCGTGGACGATCGGGTCATCGACCGCGCGGTCATGGGCATCGCGGCCGGCGGACGCCGGCTCGCAGGTCTCACGGCGCGGGCCGACGACGGCATCCTGGACCGTGCGGTGTCCGGCGTCGCCACGGCCACCCGTCGGACCGCGGCCGGCTCCGCACGAATCGACGACGGATTCGTGGACGGCGCCGTGCGAGCGACCGCGAACGCGTTCTGGCGCGCGGGTAGCGCCGCCCGCCGTCCCCAGACCGGGCTGCTGCACCAGTACTACGTCCAGGCCGCCGCCGGTCTGGGCGCCCTACTCATCCTCCTGCTCGTGGTGAGGTAGCCGTGCTGCTGACCGTCGTGATCTTCCTGCCGCTGGTAGTCGCCGGCGTGCTGCTGGCCGCCCCCGGGCTCAGCGGCCGCGCCGCCATCGGGCTGTGGGTGGCGGCCTCCACCGTCGACCTGGCACTGGTCGGCTGGATGTGGTGGCGCTTCGAGCCGGGCGAGGGCGCCTCGGGAGTCGTCGACGGTCTGGCGTACGAGGCCGACCTGCAGTGGATCCCCACCGTCGACGCCGGCTACCACGTCGGCGTCGACGGGCTTTCCCTGCCGCTGCTGGCCCTGACCGGGGTGCTGTTCCTGGCCTGCGCGATCTACTCGCTGCGCGAGCCGGACCGGCCGCACACCTACGCCGCGCTGTTCCTGTTCCTGCAGACCGCCTGCATGGGCACGTTCGCCTCGCTGGACCTGATCCTGTTCTTCGTCTTCTTCGACCTGTCCATCGTCGGGATGTACTTCGTCATCGCCGGCTGGGGCCACGGCAACGCCCGGCGCAGCGCGCTGAAGTTCTTCCTCTACACCTTCATCGGGTCGCTGGCCCTGCTCGTGGGCTTCATCGGCCTGTTCCTCGGCAGCGAGGAGCGCACCTTCGACATGGTGGCGCTGGCGGAGAACCCGCCGCTGGCGGACTCCCCGGTCGCCGGCGGCCTGGTCCTGCTGGCGATCGGTCTCGGGTTGGCGGTGAAGACGCCGCTGTTCCCGTTCCACACCTGGCTGCCCGACGCGCACACCGACGCCCCCGCCGCCGGATCGGCCATCCTCGCCGGCATCCTGCTCAAGCTCGGGACCTACGGCTTCGTGCGGATCGCCATGCCGATCCTGCCCGACGCCTGGCAGCGGTGGGCGATGGTCGCCGTCGTGGTCGGGGTGATCAGCGTGCTCTGGGGAGCCTTCGTGGCGCTGGCTCAGACCGACGTGAAGCGGATGATCGCCTACACCTCGGTCAACCACATGGGCTACGTCCTGCTCGGCCTCGGCGCCGCCGGCCTCGTGGCCTCCGCCGATGAGGGGGCGCGGACCGTGGCCACGGTCGGCGCGATGTACCAGATGGTGAGCCATGGCCTCCTCACCGGTGCGCTGTTCCTGCTCAGCGGGTGGCTGTGGTCCCGCGGGCACACCTACGCCTTCGACCGCTGGGGCGGCCTGGCCCGTCCCGCGCCGGTCTTCGCCGCCTGCCTCGCGGTTGCCGCGTTCGGCTCTTTGGGGCTGCCCGGGTTCTCCGGGTTCATCGCCGAGTTCCAGGTGTTCACCGGGGCCCTGCAGGCCGCGCCGGTGGCCACGGTGATCGCCGTCGTCGGCATCCTGGTCACCGCCGGGCTATTCCTCGTCGCGCTGCAGCGACTGCTGAGCGGCGACACGGTCGCCCCGAAGGAGGCGGACGCCGGCCCGATGACGGAGACCGACCAGGTGGGGGAGGCCCCGGCTCCGGCGCGGGCCGGTGGCGCCCCCGCGGCAGTCGCTACCGAGGCCCGGACGGCGACCCGAATCCGCGACCTGCGCGGCCACGAGGTGGTCTCGATCGTCCCGCTGCTGGCACTCGCCCTGGTCCTCGGGTTGTTTCCGCGCGTCCTTCTCGACGTCCTCGAGCCGGCCGCCATGGCGGTGGTGGAACTGGTGGCCCGGTGACCGGCATGTCCGGGAGCGGGGAGGCCTGGTCGGCGCTGTTACCGGAGGCCCTGCTCCTGCTGGGCGCGGTCGGCGGGCTCCTGCTGGGCCTGTGGACCCCGCAGCAGCGGCAGTGGCGGGTCCGGCTGCTGGCCACCGCCGCCTGCCTGGCCAGCGCGGTCGCTGCTGCGCTGGCGCTCCCCGGCCCGGCCGAACGGGTCTTCGACGGCACCTGGGTCATCGACACCACCACCGGCGTCGTCCGCATCGTCGTCGCGCTCGGTGTGGCCGTCCTGGTGTGGCTGGCAGCGCCATCGGTGGCCGGGCAACCCCGGGAGACCGAGGCCTACGTGCTCATGCTGCTCGGCGCGCTCGGCAGCATCGCGCTGGCCGCCAGCGGCGACCTGCTACTGCTCGTCGCCGCCTACCTGCTGGCCAGCGTCCCGCTCTACGCCCTGGCCGGCTTCGCCAAGGACTCGCCCGGGACCGAGGCGACGATGAAGTACTACCTGATGGGCGCCTTCGTCGGTGTCCTCCTACTGGTCGGCGTCGCCGCCCTGGTGCTCGCCTCCGGTACCACCGGCTACCTCGACCTTGCCGCGCTGCTCCCGGAGGCCTCACCCGCCCTGCTGGCGGTCGGCGTCCTCGGCGTCCTCGCCGGCGTCGCCTTCAAGGCCGGTGCCGTCCCGGTGCACTTCTGGGTCCCCGACGTCACCGCCGGCACCCTGCCGCCGATGGCCGGCTACATCACCACGATCCCCAAGATCGGCGCGGTCGCCGCGGCCTTCCGCCTGGTCGCCGAGCCCTTCGCCGACATCCCACTCGACGTGCCCCTGCTGGTGGCCGTCATCGCGGTGGCGAGCATGACCCTGGGCAACCTGGCCGCCTTCACCCAGACCGACGTCCTCCGACTGCTGGCCTACTCCACGGTCAGCCAGGTCGGCTACCTGTTCATGGTCGTCGCCGTCGCAGCCCGGACCGACCTCGCCGTCCCGGCCCTCGCGATCTACTTGGCCGGCTACGCCGTCACCAACATCGGTGCCTTTGCCGCCGTCGCCGCCACCCCGGCCGCCAGGACGATCACCGACTGGGCCACCGCCGTCGGACGCCACCGCTGGATCGTGGTCAGCCTCGTCGTCTGCCTGCTCGGCCTGGTCGGGACCCCGCCCACCGCCGTCTTCATCGGCAAGCTTGCCGTGTTCACCGCAGCGTGGGACGGCGGACTCGCCTGGCTGGTCGTCGTGGCTGCCGTCAACACGGTCGCCAGCCTCTTCTACTACCTGCGCTGGATCGCCCCTGCCTTCGCGGGCGTGCCCGTCACATCATCCGGGGCCGAGGTCGCTGCGGGGCCCGGTGCAGGAATAGACACAGCGCAACGGACGAGCCCCGGCATCCCGGCCGCCATCCTTCACACGTCCGCTGTGGGTTCCCTGGTGCTCGGTCTCGGGGCGGGATGGTGGCTTGCCCTTGCGCTGCCCTCCTAGCAGACACGGCCGTCCCTTCTGACGGGTCAGGCCCGGCTTCAGGAGGTCAATCGGCGTCCGCTCTCGGGCCTTCCTCACCTTGCTGCGCGGCGGGGCTGGTGGCACGGCTCGCCGCGAGGCCGACCGCAGCGGCGAGCAGCAGCAGGACGCCGCCGAGGTAGTGGACGGCGCGGATGCCGAGGGTGTCGGCGAGCAGGGCGCCGACACCGAGGCTGGCCAGGCGCCCGGCCTGCCACAGCAGGTCCATGAGCGCGAAGACCCGCCCGCGCGTGCGGTCGGTGACGTGCGACTGGAGGAGGCTGTTGAACGTGACCGCGCCGGTGGACGTGCCGACGCCGTACACGGCCAGCGTGGCGGCGGCGACCGGCAGGGAGCGGATCGAGGCGAGGACCAGATCGACCACGCCACGGAGCGGGTAGGGGGCGAACACGTACAGCGGGCGGCGGGGGTCGGGGATCAGCCGCAGCAGCAGCGTGGGCCCGAGGGCGGCGCCCACGCCGATCGCACCGACGAGGATCCCGTAGGCGTTCGCCGGCGCCCGCGTGCTCGGCGGCCAAGACGACGAGCAGGGCACTGGTGGCGCCAGCGGACACGGCGGCCAGCAGCTGCCCGATGGCCAGGGCCCGCAGCAGCCGGTCGCGTCCGACCAGGGCCACGCCGTCACGGGCCTCGACAAACAGCCGGCGGCGACCGACCTCGCGCGGCGGCCCGATCAGCCGCAGCCCGCGTAGCACCAGCGCCGACACGAGGAAGCTCGCGGCGTTGACGCCGAACGCCCAGCCCGGGCCGACCAGAGCGACCAGACCGCCGGACAGCGGCGCGAGAACGATCTGCGACAGCACAGCGGCCGTCCACGTCGCGCTGTTGGCCGCGATGATCTCGCGGTCGTCCACGACGGAGGGCAGCACGCTGTCGGCGGCCGGGTCGAAGAACGCTGCTCCGGCCGACAGCCCGAAGGCGACCGCGTAGACGACGACCGGGTCGTCGTGCCAGACCACCAGCACCCCGGCGAGGACTGCGCGGAGGGTGTCGGCGCCGACCATCACGCGGATGCGGGGCAGTCGGTCGACGATGACGCCGGCCAGCGGGGCGAGCAGCAGTACCGGGACGATCTCGGCGACGACGACGCCGGCCACGCCCAGTCCCGAGCCGGTCAGCCGGTAGATCAAGATGGCCAGGGCGACGAAGCCTTGCCCGATGTCGCCGCTATGCGCCGCAGCTCGTCGGCAGGGATGAGCGGAACAGCCCGGCGGCGATGCGCAGCGCCTCGGCCATCGACAGGTCCGGCGCCCGCGTATCGGTCAGGTCGTCGACGGTGAGCCCGACCTTGATGGCGTAGGTGGCGGCGAGCATCACATCGCCGGCGCCGTCGAGGACGGCGTGCAGGCTCAGCGCCCGGCGGGTGTGGACGTCGATGACCAGCTTGGGCGCGCCGCGGGTGTCCCGGCACTGTGGATTCCGGACGGCCGCCCGATGGGTAAGAACGGACCGTCCAGGTCACCACGAGCCGTCGCGAACGGAGCCTCGTTCACCGCGTCAGGTTGCCGGCCGGACGTCGAGCGGCGGCAGGCCGTCGACGACGCGCACCGTCTCCAGCGAGACGGTCACGATGCGGGCCAGCAGGTCGAGGATGTAACGCGGGTCGCCGACCTCCCGGGACCAGTCGTTGGGGTCGTTGACGATGCCCGACGCCTTGTCGGTCTTCACCCAGTAGCGGTCGATGATCCACTCGATCGCCGAGCGGCTGCCCAGCGTGTACCGGTACGCCTCCTCCGGGATGCCACGCAGCGTGATTCGCTCGTTGTAGAGGATCACCGACCGGTCGTTCCGGGCGCCTTCGGCCTTCTGTTCCGCAGTGGGCTTGCCGAAGCCCATCTTCTTGTCAGGGACGGCAAAGAACGCGTAGTCCGCCTCCCCGCCGGGACCGGTGATGTCGAGCCCGTCGAGCGGGTACGGCTCGACGGTCTCGTAGCCCAGGTGCAGTGCGGCCAGCCGCTTCCCCGCGTCGGCGAAGGCGCGGAAGTTCGCGGCGAACGGGATGCGGGGCAGCATCTTTTTCAGGTCCGCGGCGTAGGTCTCCCGGTATTCGGATGAGTGCAGCAGGCCGTAGACGTAGTCGAAGACGTCGTCCTTGCTGATCGACTCGCCCGGGTATGCCACGGTAAACCCCGCAAGGGCCTCGTCGGTGATGTTGTCGATGCGCCGGTAGCCGTCGACCACCTCACCATCACCCTGGACGTCGAACATTCCAGACTCGTCGACCTTCTCGTACCGCCACCGAGCGAGAAATTGTCCCGCGTTTGATCCGAAAAACGCGATGTCTGGCACGCAATCGAGCGCCATGGCTGTAAATGGCTTATCCGCGCCCGGATTGAGGATGTAGAACCCGCGGTTCGGTGTCGAACGGCGGGGAAACAGCTCGAACTGTCGCGACACGCTGTCGTTCAGGTTCCGATTGAAGTAGAGGTGTTGTTTCAGGAAGGGCCGATAGGAGCCGATGCGATGTGAATCCAAGGACACTGCCAGCGGTGCCCTTTTTTGGAACTGGTTCCTGAGCGATCGACTCCAGCTGATAGCCGTGGGGTCATTGTTTGGTTCTCCTTCCGCAACCGACTTTGAGTAGTTCGCGACAAGCCGACTGACGTTTGCAGCCAGCGATTCCGCGGACGAGTTGTGCGCCCACGCATCCCGATTCGTCTTCACCCCGTCGCCGAACGTATGGAAAATGCCAGCCTTCGGGTCTCGCTTCGAGCCGACCGGCATCCACTCCGTGAATCCGTCACTTCGCTGGCTCAGCCAGTCGCCGTGCTCATTCGGCAGGATTGTCACCATGTCGAGGTTGCGCAGGCTCCCGGCCTCGCGAATCCGAACGAGCTTCTGCTCGCGGCTCAATTCGTCATCGACTTGGGCGTACTGGACACCGGCGGCACCGAGGCTTGCGACTCGTCGCACCAGGACGGTGACTGCGACGGTGGCTTGACTGCCCCCCTCGAAGATCTTCCCACCCTCTGCTCGCCAGTTGGCTCTTCTCTGATTGCCACGGAGGTTGAAAACATGGATGGCCGAGAACTCATCGGCGAGAGACCTGCGCATCCCGTCGGCGGAATTTGAGTCCAAGAATCCGCCGTTGGTCACAAAGGCAACAATGCCGTGGTCCCCAATCCGCAAGGAGGCCCACTTGATCGCACGGATGTACGAGTCGTACAGCGAGTTCTTGTTGATTGCCGTCGAGCGGGCTGCATAGGTGTCCCGGATCGCTGCGTCCAGCGTCGGATACTTCTCGTTAGCATTGTCGTCGTTCGCGCTGTCCTGGCCGGCCGAGTATGGCGGATTACCGACAATCACCTGGATGGGCAACTGTTTTTGCCGCTTCAGCCGCTCGTTGTTCTCCGGGATGACGTCGATGTCTTGCTGGTCATTGTCCTCCCACGACTGGAAACTGTCAGTCAGCACGAGGCCGGGGAACGGCTGCGGCAGCCCGTTGAGCTCCTCGAAGGTGGTTTCAATGTTCGCCGCGGCGATGTAGTAGGCGAGCAGCAGGATCTCGTTGGCGTGCAACTCGTTGGCGTACTTGCGGGCCAGGTCGTGCGGTTCGATCAGGCCGCTCTGCAGCAGCCGCACCAGGAAGGTGCCGGTGCCGGTGAACGGGTCGAGCACGTGCACGCCCTCGTCGGTCAGCCCCTGGTCGAACTCGGCGCGCAGCACCTCGTCGGCCGAGCGCAGGATGAAGTCGACGATCTCCACGGGCGTGTAGACGATGCCGAGTTTCGCCACGGTCTTGGGGAACGCAGTGGCGAAGAACTTGTCGTACAGCTCGACCAGCACCCGCTGCTTGCCGGCGGCGTTGTCCACCCCGGCGACCCGCTTGCGCACGGTGTCGTAGAAACCCTCCAGGGTTTCGTTCTCGGCGCCGACCGCGTGCGCGTCGAGCACCGCCAGCATGTTCTCCATCGTGCGGGCGACCGGGTTGCCGGCCAGGAAGCTGGAGTGGGCGAACAGCGCCTCGAACACCGGGCGGGTGATGAGGTGCTGGGCGAGCATGTCGATCGCGGCGTCGTCGGTGATCGAGTCGTTGAGGTTGCCGCGGAGCCCGGCGACGAAGTGCGCGAACTCGTCGGCAGCCGGCCCGGGTGAGGCGAGCAGGCCCTTGATCCGGGTGACGTGCGCGGCGGCAATGTCGGCGATGTCCTTCGCCCAGGTCTCCCAGTACCGGCGCTCGCCGACCTTGGCCACGATCCGCGCGTACATCGCGTCCCGGAACTCGTCGGCCGGGAACTCCAGCAGCAGCTGCTCGGTGGATTTCCCTGCCGGCTGGTCCGGATCGGGCACGGTCACGCCGTCGCCGTCCGTGGGATCACTGATCGTGACGATTTCGATCTTGTCGGGCTTGTGCTTGTTCAGCTCGATCTGGTTGACCAGCGCGGAGAACCGGTCGTCGTGGCTGCGCAGCGCCTGCAGCACCTGCCAGACGACCTTGTAGCGCTCGTTGTCTCGCAGCGCCTCCTCGGGAGCGATACCGGCGGGCACGACCACCGGCAGTACGATGTAGCCGAGTTCCTTGCCCGGTGACTTGCGCATCACCCGGCCGACGGACTGCACGACGTCGACCTGGGAGCCGCGCGGAGTGAGGAAGAGGACGGCGTCCAGCGCCGGTACGTCCACGCCCTCGGACAGGCAGCGGGCGTTGGTCAGCACGCGGCACACCCCCGCGGGGGGCGACTCCTTCAGCCAGGCCAAATGGGTGTTGCGCTCGTGCACCCCCATCGTGCCGTCGACGTGCGCGGCTTGGACGCGCAGCCGCGGCCGATCGTCGGGGGCGTCGATCTGCGCGCGGTCGGCCAGGTCAGGGAACGCCGTCGCGGCGGCTTTCGACGCCTTGATGTGCTGGGCGAAGGCGACCGCGGTCCGCATCGGCGCCGTACCGGCGGCTGACGCATCGCCATCGGTCGCCCCCGGGCCGAAGTTCTTCGCCAGGCCGTTCCAGCAGCCGATCAACTTGGCAGCCTGGTCGAGCTGGATCTCGCCGGAGTTGGCCATGGCCTGCTGGAAATTCTCCGCCACATACTTCTCGTCGACGGCCAGCACGAGCACCTTGTAGTCGGTCAGCAGGTCGGCCTCGACGGCCTGGCCGAAGCCGAGCCGGTGCAGCTCCGGCCCGAAGACCTCGGCATCACCCATGTCTGCCAGCACCGCGTCGGCGTCAGTGGCCTTGCGCTTGACCTCGTCACCGAAGACACGCGGGGTCGCGGTCATGTACAGCCGCTTGGTCGCCTTGAGGGCGTCGGCGTCGTGCACCCGGACGAACGCGGACTCGTCCTTGTCCGCGACGGTGACCCCGGTGGTGCGGTGCGCCTCGTCGCAGATCACCAGGTCGAACCCCGGCAGACCGAGCTCCTGGGCCCGGATGACCACGTCGATCGACTGGTAGGTGGAGAACACCACCCGCATCCGCTCGGCGGCGTGCGTGCCCTGCTCGAACCGGGCCAGCAAGGTCTGCGGGTCGGTCGAGGCCGGCTCGGTCAGGTCGATCGGCAGCTGGTCGGCGTCATCCGAAGGTGCGCGCCGGCCCACCCGGACGTCGGAGCAGACCGCCAGCGCCCGGATGTCGACCTCGGCGTTGGCCATCCACTCCCGCAGGCTCTGGCTCAGCAGTTGAATGCTGGGGACCAGGAAGAGCACGGTGCCGCCGGCGCCGACCAGCTCCTCGGCGATCCGCAGGCTGGTGAAGGTCTTGCCGGTGCCGCAGGCCATCACCAGCTGACCGCGGTCGTGCTCGGCGAGGCCGGCGCGGACGTCGTCCAGCGCCTTCTGCTGGTGCGGCCGAAGCGCCTTCTTGCCCGTCGGGACGACGATCTGCGGCGTCGCCCAGGAGAACTGCGACCAGTCGATCGCGGCGTCGGCGAGGTAGCCGATGTCCACCCGCTGCGCGACCCCGCCGGTCAGCGTCTCCTCTGCGTTCGCCGACCAGCCCGCGGCGGTATCGAACACGATCCGCTTCGTGAACTGCTGCGAGGCCGAGGCGGAAACGAACGAGTCGATGTCGGCCTTGGCGACCGTGCGACCCGGGCCGTAGAACTTGCACTGGATCGCGGTCAACCCGCCGTCGTCGGCATTGGCGGCGACCAGGTCGATGCCCGTGTCCGGGCGCCCCTCACGCCCCGGCCACTCCGACCACATCCACACGTTCGAGAACCGCGCCGTCCACTCCGGGTCGGTGGTCAGGTAGGCGCGGATCAGCTGCTCGAACTTGCTGCCCTTGTCCCGTTCGTCGAGGGCGTCCTCGCGGAGCTGGTCCAAGACAGCGTGAATGGTCCCCGTCACGCTTCGCATCCTGCCGCACAGGACGGCGGGGATAGCTCAACCTCCCACGGGCCGGTCCCCAGGCTCGCGATCGTCATCCACGAGGGATGCGTTCCAGCTGTCATGGCCAGCTTGGGGGCACAGGGCTCTCGCGGTATCCGTATAGCTCCCTTGGTGAGCGGGACTTAAGTGCCCAGCGTCTCAAGGACGGCGGCGGCGCCGGTCGTCGCGACCTTCCGTCCGAAGTAGACGTCGGTGGTCATGGAGGTGTTGGCATGACCGAGCTGGTCGGCCGCAGCTCTGGAGGAGAGCCCGGCCTGATCCATGAGGGTCGCCACGGTCTTCCGAAAGATGTGCGAGGTCAACCAGTCAAAGCCAGCAGTGGTGAAGGCCTCGCGCAGATCGGCCTGGGTGTTGGAGGGGTCGCGCCAGCCACCCAAGGGGGCGGGGAAGACTGGGTGGTTGCCCGGGCCGATGCCGTCCAGGTCGAGGCGCGAAGCGCGCTCGCGAAGCATGGCGACGCACCAGAGGGGCAGCGCGAGGGTGCGGGTCCCGGCGTCGGTCTTGGTCGTCTTCACGACGAGGCCCTGGCCTCGGACTCGAACGGCGGCGGCCCGCACCTCAACCGTCCCCGCCCCGAGGTCCACGGCATCCCAGGCCAGGCCGCAGGCCTCTCCGATGCGGAGCCCCGTGGCCATCAGGAAGGCCACCAGGTCTGGCAGATCCCGAGCGATCGCCCGGTCGTCGTAGGTGAGCGCGGCCCGCAGCTGTCGTAGCTGCGGCACGGTGAGCGCGCGTGGCGCCTTCTTGGGTCGGCCGTTCAGCGGGCCGAGGGCTCGTACCGGATTCTGTGCCAGGGCGTCATGACGCGCGGCCAGCGTGCACATGCCCGACAGCACCGAGCGGCACATCCGAGCAGTGGCGACCCCGTGCTCGTCGGCGATCCCTCGCAGGTGCCGGTCGAGGTTGCCGACGCTGAGCTCTCTGACCCGCAATTGCCCGAAGCGGGGCAGGATCTGCCGGTCGAGGCGGTCGCGGTAGGCCTGCATGGTGATGGGGGAGAGGTCGGCCAGCCCGGCGTACCAGGCCTCGGCCAGGATCGAGACCCGGGACTCGGCGCTGATGTCACCGTTGGTCTGCTCGCCGGCGCGGTCCCGGAGAGCTGACTTCAGTGCCCGTTCGGCGGCCGCCCGTGTCTTGCCGTGCCGTTCCAGCGCCCGCGTGCGGCCGTCGTAGCCGCGAGCCAGGGTGCAGGCCCGGTATCCGGTGTCGGTCTTGTAGAAGCGAATGGTGCCGTAAGTGCCCAGTCCCAGCGGTGGTCGCCCCATGGGGCCGCAGCTTACCCACGCTTTACCCGCAGAAAATGGCGGCCAGCACGGGTGTGGAAGGGCGTCCTCGAGTGTGGACGAAACAGCAAAGACGCAGGTGAAAGGGCAGGGGTGGTGCACGGAGGCGTGTCAAGGTCAAACCTGACCGCGTAATCGCAGGGTTACTGGTTCGAGTCCAGTCGGGGGAGCACAACCCCCACTCTGATCAGGAAAAGCCTCGGAATCGCGCCGTCTGGCATTGACCTGTTGGACTTGCTCTGCATCACTTACTCATCACAAACTGATGAGGGTGGTGTCCCATGGGACGACCTCCGCAGCCGGTCGGAACGCACGGGAAGATCCACTTCGTCGATCAGCCGAGCGGCGAGATCCAGGCCCGCACCCGGTTCCGTGACTACGACGGCCGCGTGCGGATGGTGACCAAGGTCGGCCGGTCCCGGGCAGCCGCCGAACGTGCGTTGAAGGCCGAACTGAGCAGCCGGCAGACCGTTCCCGGCGGAGCCGGGATCGCCGCCGCGACCCGCCTGACCGTGCTGGCCGATGCGTGGCTGGAAGCCGACCACGGCTGGTCCACCGGCACCCAGCGCACCTACCGGTCGGTGGTCAGCAAGCAGGTGAAGCCGGCCTTCGGCCAGCTGTGCATCCGCGAGGTCACTCCCGGCGTGGTCAGCCGGGCGCTGTCGGCCATCGCCAAGAGCAGCGGCCCGGGCGCGGCCAAGACGGCGCGGGCATGCCTGTCAGGGATGTTCGCCATGGCGATCCAGGACGGTGCCATCGCCGCGAACCCCGTCCGCGACGCCAGCGCCAAGATCACCTCGAGCCGCCGTGCGCCGCGCGCACTGAGCTCGGCGGAGACGCGTCGGCTCGTCGACCTGTTCTCGACCAGTGACCGCGCGGGGGGCCTCGACCTCCCCGACCTGGTCGACTGGATGCTCGCCACCGGATGCCGGATCGGAGAGGCGCTGGCACTGCGCCACGGCACCGGCGGCGACGGAAAGCCGCTTCTGGACCTTGAGGCCCGGACCTGGGAGGTCAACGCCACCGTGGTCCGCGTGCCCGGTGCCGGCTTGACCATCCAGCCGCGCCCCAAGACCACCGCCGGCTGGCGCGGCATCGCCCTGCCCGACTTCGCCGTCGACATGCTGCGCGACCGGCGACACAAGGCCCGCCGCTACGCCGGTACGGACGTCGTCTTCGCCCCGCCGCTGTCCGGTGCCTTTGAGGTTCCCCCGAGACCGCGGAGGCATCAGCTATAAGGGGTAGCGATGCCAGAGATCCGCAAGAAGTACGACCGGGAGTTCCGTGACGGGGCGGTCCG
>NZ_JBJNRJ010000045.1:0-2194 GCF_046233715.1 Trujillonella humicola
CCCCCCCCCCCCCCCCCCCCCCCCCCCCCCCCCCCCCCCCCCCCCCCCCCCCCCCCCCCCCCCCCCCCCCCCCCCCCCCCCCCCCCCCCCCCCCCCGGCAGGAGGCCGGGGTCAGGGCTGGTCCAGGGTCAGTCCTCGGCCGTCAGCACGAACTCCGGGCGGGCGGTGCCGGAGGGCACGACGCCCCCGGCGGTGAGGGCGTGGCGCATCACGTCGGCGAAGACCGGCGCGGCGACCTGGCCGCCCTCCGCCGAGCTGGTGGGGCGTTCCAGGTCGACCGCGACCACGTACTGCGGGTCGTCGGCCGGGGCGAAGCCGACGAAGGTGGTCACGTAGCCGCCGCCGGCGTAGCAGCCGCACTCGGGGTTGGCGCGCTGCGCCGTGCCGGTCTTGCCGGCCACGCGGAAGCCGTCCACCTGCGCGAGCGGCGCGGTGCCGCCCGGGCCCACCACCGCCTCCAGCATGGCGGCCATGTCGGCCGCGGTCTCCTCGCTGACCACGCGGGTCGGCTGCGGCCGCGGGGCCGGGGTGACGGTGCCGTCGGGGGCGGTGACGGAGGACACCAGCCGTGGCTCGATGCGGACCCCGCCGTTGGCCAGCACCTGGTAGACCGACGCCATCTGCAGGGTGGTCACCGACACGCCCTGGCCGATGGGGACGTTGGCCGCCCGGCTGGCCGTCCAGTCCTCCGACGGCTCCAGGATTCCGGCGCTCTCGCCGGGCAGCTCGATGCCGGTGGTGCTGCCGACGCCGAAGGCCCGCAGGTACTCCTCGAGGCGCTGGTCGCCGAGCTCGCGGGCGAGCATGATCGTGCCGACGTTGCTGGACTTGGCGAGGATGCCGGTCACCGTCCAGTCGATCGGCTCGTGGTCGTGGGCATCGGTCACCACGACGTCGCCGGCCTGGATGCGGTCCGGGACGGTGAGCACCTCGTCGGGGGTGGTCAGCCCCTCCTCGATCGCGCCCGCGAGGGTGACGGCCTTCATCACCGAGCCGGGCTCGAAGACCTGGGAGACCACCGGGTTGCCCAGCAGCTCCGGGTCGGTGCTGCGCGCGGCCCCCGGGTCGTAGCCGGGGCAGCTGCCCATCGCCACGACCTCGCCGGTGTGCACGTCGAGGACCACCGCCGAGGCTCGGGTGGTCGCCCCGTCGCCGCAGGCCTCGGCCAGCCGCTGCTCCAGCACGAACTGCACGTCCTGGTCCAGGGTCAGCTGCACCGAGCTGCCGTCGACGGCCTCCGTGGACTCGTCGATGCCCGACGGGATGGGGTTGCCGCCGCTGCCGACCTCGTAGCGGCGCTCGCCGTCGGTACCGGACAGCTGCGCGTCGAAGCGCTGCTCGATGCCGGCCAGCCCGTCGCCGTCCGCACCGACGAAGCCGACGACCTGCCCGCCGACGAACCCGGCCGGGTAGAGCCGCACCGGGTCGTCCTCGAAGAGGATCCCGGGAAGCCGCAGCTGCTGGACGGCGCTGACGGTCTGCGGGGGGACCTGGCGGGCGAGCTCGACGTAGCGGCCGTCCCGCTGCAGCCGCTCGGTGAGGTCGGACACGGGGACGTCGAGGAGCGTGGTGAGCGCCAGCGCCGTCCGCTGCGGGTCCGCCACGAGCGAGGGGTCGGCGGTGACCCGGGAGGCGTCGACGGTGTAGGCGAGCAGGTTGCCGTGGCGGTCGAGGACCTGGCCGCGCAGCGCGGCGATCTCGACCGTACGCAGCCGCGCCTGGGAGGCGGCCTCGGCGTACTCCCCGCCGTCGACGCCCTGGAGGAGCACCAGCCGGCCGGTGACCAGCAGCAGCGCGATGGCGATCAGCGCCATCCCGACCCGCAGCCCCCGCACGGGCAGCACGGGCAGCGTGGCCCGGCGCCGGCGGCCGGGCGCGCGCCGCGGGGTGAACGCGCCGGCCGGGCGCGGCGGCCCGCCGGACCGCTGACCACGGGCGGGCAGGGCGCGCTCGGCGCGCCGGCCGGGGTCCGGACCGGGAGGAGCGGCCACCTCAGTCCTCCGCCGGCGGAGCAGGGGGCGCCTCGGCCGGCTCGGGGGTCCCGCGGAGGGTGACCGACCCGTCGGGCCCGATCACCAGGTGGGCCGCGGTCCCGGCCGGGACCAGGCCCCGGGGCCCGGCGGGGCGGCGCCGGCGGGCGGGCCGGGCGCGCGCCCCCCCCCACGCCGTAGGCTCGGACACCGTCGAGGCCTTC
>NZ_JBJNRJ010000045.1:2204-42442 GCF_046233715.1 Trujillonella humicola
CGCTCGGGGGTGGCCGTGGGGACCGCCAGGGCCCCCCCGCCCCCCCCCCCCCCCCCCCCCCCGCCCCCCCCCCCCCCCCCCCCCCCCCCCCCCCCCGCCGCGGCGGCCGCGGCCATCACGCCGGGCGCCCCGGCGGCCACCACCTGCTGCTCCAGCTGCTCGAGCCGCTGCTGCCGCTGGGTGTTCTCGGCGCGCAGCTCGGTGGCCTTCAGCGAGTTGACCGCGATGGCCGTGTTGAGGAACAGCAGGGCGAGCGTGGTGCCGACCAGCAGCCCGACGACCAGCAGCACGAACGGCGTCCGGCGGGCGGTGCCGGTGGCCGCGCGGCGCCGTGGCTCGCCGACCGCGGGGGCCGGGACGGGCCGCGGCACCGGCCGGGACGGGCGCGTCCGGACGGCTCCGGCACGGACCGGCGCGGAGTGCGCGCGACCGCGCACCGGCGCGGCCGGGCCTGCCGGGACGGGCGCCGGCGCGCTGCGGGGGGTGGGGCGGGCCGGCGCGGCGGTCCGCGCGGCGAGCGGGCGCGCCGCCCCGGCGCGGGGCGCGCTGCGCGCGGGACGCGGGCGGGCGGCGGGCCGCGGGGCGTCGTCGTCGGGCCGGGACGCCCGGGCGGTCGCGCTCATGCTGCAGCCCTCCGGATGCGCTCGGCGGCTCGGACGCGGGCCGAGGCGGCCCGCGGATTGGCGGCGACCTCGGCCTCCGACGGCGCCTCGCCACCCCGGGTGACCAGGCGCAGGACCGGAGCCAGCTCGGGGACCGGCACGGGGAGCTCCGGCGGCGTCCGGTCGGCCGCGCCGGCGGCGAGCACCTGCTTGACGATGCGGTCCTCGAGCGAGTGGAAGGTGATGACGACGACGCGGCCGCCCACCGCCAGGGCGTCGAGCGCCGCCGGCAGCGCCCGCTCCAGGACGCGCAGCTCGTCGTTGACCTCGATGCGCAGCGCCTGGAACGTCCGCTTGGCAGGGTGACCGCCGGTGCGGCGGGTCGCGGCGGGGATGGAGGTCCGCACGAGCTCGGCCAGCCGGCCGGTGCGGGTGAACGGCTCGGTGCGGCGCTCCCGCTCGATGGCCGCGGCGATCCGCGCGGCGAAGCGCTCCTCGCCGTAGACGCGCAGCACGCGGGTGAGCTCGCCGGCGCTGTAGGTGTTGACGACGTCGGCGGCCGTGCGCCCGGTGGTGGGGTCCATGCGCATGTCGAGCGGGGCGTCGGCGGAGTAGCTGAACCCGCGGTCGGCCCGGTCCAGCTGCAGCGAGGAGACCCCCAGGTCGAACAGGACGCCCTGCACCTCGGGGAGGCCGAGGGAGGCCAGGACCTCCGGCAGCTCGTCGAAGACCGCCGGCACGAGCGTGGCGCGGTCGGCATGACCGGCGGCGGCGATGCGGCGGGCCGCCTCCGCGCGGGCGTCGGGGTCCCGGTCGAGGCCGACCAGGCGCAGGCCCGGGTGGGCGTCGAGGAGGGCCAGCGAGTGCCCGGCGAGGCCCAGCGTCGCGTCGACGAGGACGGCCCCGGGTGTGGCGCAGGCGGGAGCCAGGAGCTGGGTCACGCGCTCGAGGAGCACCGGGACGTGCACCGCCCCGGGGCGCGCCGAGCCCTGCACGGGCTCGCTGGTGCTCATCGTCGACTGCTCCTCGAACGGGTCGGATGCGGGCTCGTCCATGGTGGCGCGGAGCTGGGCGTCGGCGGGGTCGGCACACCGGGGCGGATCGCGGGGATCCCGGGCGACCGGCGTGGGGAGACGGGGTGCACCGAGCGGGTCCGGGCGCCCCGCGGAGCTCGCCTGGCGCCGGGGAAGTGCGTCAGGTGGTGCTCCGCGGGGGCGCCGGGTCCGCCGGCCCGGCCCTGGCGGGCCGGGGCGACGTGCCGAGCGGTGTCGGCGGCTCCGCGGGTCGGACCGAGTCGCGGGGAAGGCGACTCGGGCCGGGGGCCGGTCGAGCCGCGGGGAAGACGGCTCGGTCGGAGAGGCGCGGAGGGGCGTCGCGGGGGCGTGCGGCTCAGGACAGGGTCGGCATCCCCTCGCTCTCCATGGCGGCGTAGGCGGCTTCCTGCTCGGCCACGTAGGCGTCCCACGTGGCGGCGTCCCAGATCTCGAACCGGGTGTCGACGCCGACCACGACGACGTCACGGTCCAGGCCGGCGTACTCGCGCAGCCCGGCGGGGATGGTGATGCGGCCGGTCTTGTCCGGCTCGACCTCGACCATCGACCCGAAGCTCATGCGGGCGCGCATGCGCGCATCGGCGGTGTCGGAGGGCGCCATCGCGGCGGCGGTGCGGCTCTGCTCGGCGACCCGGGCCATCGTGAGGCCGTAGATGCAGCGCTCCTGGCCCTTCTTGATCACCATGCCGTCGCCCACCTGGTCGCGGAAGCGGACGGGGAGCGCGAGCCGGCCCTTCTCGTCGAGGCGCAACGGGTAGCTGCCGACGAACACCGGACCACCTCCCCCATGCGTCCTCCCTGACCTCTGCGGGGACCCCGGGACGGGCCCTGCCTCCCCACCGGGCCACACAGTAACCCACCAGCCCCCACTGGACACCACTCGACACCATGTCGTGACCGCGGTCCCCCACCGCCGCCCCGGCCGGTCCCGGCGCAGGTCAGACGGGCGGCGGGCCGGCGGTCCGGCGGCCGTCCCCGGGCCGGCGCGGAGGGGCGGCGCCACCCGTCCGAAGGCCGCGGGCGGGCCCGGTGGACGTGCGGTGGGGGCCGGTGGGGACGCCGGTGGGGTGCGGTGGGGCAGGTCGTGGGGCGCGGTGGGGCCGCCGGTGGGGCGCGGTGGGGGCCGCCGGTGGGGCGCGGTGGGGGCCGCCGGTTGGGGCGGCGGCCGCTGCGTCGACACGGCCCCGCCCGCGGTCCGCCCGCCGGTCCGCCCGACAGCCGGGACGGCAGTCCCTGCCGCGGGACCGGGCCGCGCGCGCGACCCGGTCCGCGGTGGCGGGCGGCACGTACCGTGGGCCGGGTGACCGACGTGTACCGGCCCGCCCCCACGGTCGACGTCGCTGCCGCCGGTACCGCGATCCTGGCGAACATGGGCCGCGTGGTGCGCGGCAAGGCCGACGTCGTCCACCTGGCCCTGGTCGTCCTGCTGGCCGAGGGGCACCTGCTGGTGGAGGACGTCCCGGGCGTCGGCAAGACGACGCTGGCCAAGGCGCTGGCCGGTTCGATCGACGGCAGCGTGCGGCGGATCCAGTTCACCCCGGACCTGCTGCCCAGCGACGTGACCGGCGTGGCCGTCTACGACCAGGAGTCGCGGGAGTTCGAGTTCAAGCCCGGCGCGGTCTTCGCCAACGTCGTGGTGGCCGACGAGATCAACCGCGCCTCCCCCAAGACCCAGTCGGCGCTGCTGGAGTGCATGGAGGAGCGGCAGGTCACCGTCGACGGCGTCAGCTACGAGCTGGCCCGGCCCTTCATGGTGGTCGCCACGCAGAACCCGGTGGAGATGGAGGGCACCTATCCCCTCCCCGAGGCCCAGCGCGACCGGTTCACCGCGCGGGTCTCCATGGGCTACCCCGACCGCGAGGCCGAGCTGGCGATGCTCGACGACCAGACCGGCGTGGACCCCATGAGCACCCTGCGGCCGGTCGCCGACGCCGCCACCGTGCGGGCGCTGGTGGACACCGTGGGCCGGCTGCACGTCTCCGAGGCCGTGCGCCGCTACGTGGTGGCGCTGGTCGAGGGCACCCGGCGCTCGCCGGACCTGCGGCTCGGCGCCTCGCCCCGCGCCGGCCTGCAGCTGCTGCGCACCGCACGGGCCGCCGCCGCCCTGGCCGGGCGCGACCACGTGCTCCCCGACGACGTCCAGGCACTGGCCGTGCCGGTGCTCGCACACCGCCTGCTGCTCTCCGCGGACGCCGCCGCCGGGCGGCGCACCGGCGAGCAGGTCGTCGCCGGCCTGCTGCGCACCACCCCCGTGCCGCGCGGGCGCTGACCGTGGCGGGGGGCGGCGGGCGGACGGCCCGGGCCGGAGTGCTGGCCTCCCTCACCGTCCGCGGGCGCTGCATGCTCGCCGTCGGCACGACGCTGCTCGCCCTCGGCGCGTTGCTCGGCGAGCTCCCGCTGGTGCAGGTCGCCGTCTTCGTCCTGGCCCTGCCGCTGCTGTCGGCGCTGGGTGTCGCGCGCCGCCGGTTCCGGCTGTCCACCCGCCGGACGGTCACCCCGTCGCGGCTGCCGCGCGGCGGGCAGGCCGAGGTGCTGCTCGAGGTCACCAACGCCGACCGCCGCGCCGGCGGCCTGTGGCTGCTCACCGAGCCGCTGCCGCCGGAGCTCGGACCGGCGCCGACGTACGTGCTGGAGCGGCTGCCGGCCGGCGGCACCGCGCCGCTGCGCTACCGGGTGGCCGGCACCCGGCGCGGCCGCTACCCCCTCGGCCCCCTGCGGCTGCGGCTGGTCGACCCGTTCGGCCTGGTGACGCGGTCGGTGTCCGGGACCGACACCGGGTCGCTGCTGGTGGTCCCGCGGGTGCGGCCGCTGACCACCGCCGGCCTGACCGGGGGCGAGGGCCGCGACGGCGAGGGCGCCCGCCGCTCGATCGCCGTCCAGGGCGAGGACGACGTCAGCACCCGGGTCTACCGGCACGGTGACGACCTGCGGAAGGTGCACTGGCGGGCGACGGCCCGCACCGGCGAGCTGATGGTCCGGCTGGAGGAGCGCCCGTGGCGCTCCTCGGCCACCCTGCTGCTCGACACCAGGACGCGGGCGCACCTGCTCGTCCCCGGCGGGCAGCCGCCGGCCGGCGACGGGCCGGAGGACAGCCTGGAGTGGGTGGTCGAGGCCGCCGCCAGCATCGGCACCGCCCTGGCCGCCGGCGGCGCCGCCGTGCGGGTGGTCACCGACGCCGGCGAGCTGGCCGCGGCCGACGGTCGCCACGGGCTCGCTCCCGGCGAGCTGCTGGACCGGCTCGCCGTCCTGCGCCCCTCGCGCGGGACCGACCTCTCCGCCGCCGCGGATGTCCTCGCGCGGGCCGGCGGGGACGGCCCCGTGGTCGCGCTGCTGGGCGCCGTCGGCGCGGAGGACGCCGCCCGGCTGGCGCGGGCCCGCTCCGGGCCCGGGGCCGACCTGGCCGTGCTCGTGGACGTCGCGGGCTACGCCCCTCCGGGCCCGCGCGGCCGGCGCGGGGCCACCGAGGCCGCCCGCGCCACCCTCGCCCGGCAGCAGGAGGACGCCGCCGCGGTGCTCTGCGACGCCGGGTGGCGCGTGGTGGTGGCCCCCGCCGGCCGGCCGGTGGAGGAGGTCTGGGCGGCGCTCGCCCGGGTGCCCCGCGGTTCGGTGGTGCCCGCGTGAGCGCCCCGGACCCGACTGCCCCGATCCGGCAGGACGCCGGTACCACCCTGGCCGCCGCCGCGGCGACGGCGCTGGGAGCGGGTGCGCTCGCGCCGGTCTTCAGCGCCCGTGACTGGGTCCCGGGCGTGCTCGTCGCGATCGCCACCGTGGCGGTCACCGGTTTCCTGCTGCGGCTGGCCGGGCCGGCGCTGTGGCTGTGGGCCAGCGGTGGGCGGCCGCCGTCCCCGCGGTGGGCCGCCCTGGGCGTCCCGCTGGTGCCGCTGGGCCAGCTGGCCGCCCTGGGCTGCGCCCTCACCGCCCTGTTCGCCCCGGCGGAGGCCGTCGGCGGTGTCCTGCCCACCCGGGCGGCCCTCGCCGACCTCGGTGCGGTGCTCGTCGACGGCAGCGACCAGATCCGCGAGCAGTTCACCCCCACCGAGCCGCTGACCGGGCTGTGCGCGCTCACCGCGCTGATGCTCGGCATCCTCGCCGTCGTCGTGGACCTGGTGGCCGTCGGCGGCCGCCAGCCGGCGCTGGCCGCGGTGGCGCTGCTCGTCGTCTTCTGCGTGCCGGTGAGCACGATCGACGGCGGCATCGGCCTCGCCGCCGTCGCGCTGCCGCTCGCGGGCCTGGCGCTGCTGCTGTGGGCCGACCAGCACCGCCGGCTGGCCTGGCGGCCGCGGCGGCCCGGCGGGTCCCGGCCGGCGACGGGCGCGGTGACGGCCGTCCGCACCGGCCTCCTGGCGCTCGCCGCGGCGGTGGTGCTCGGCTCGCTGGTGCCCACGCTCGGCGAGGGCGAGTTCGCCGACCGCTGGCGGGCGGGGTCCTCGGGCGGCGGCGGGTCCACCGGCACCTCGCTGGACCCCACGGCCTCCCTCCAGGGCGAGCTGACCCGGGAGGACCCGCTCGAGCTGTTGCGGGTGGAGGCCGACGTCGACGATCCGGGGTACCTGCGCGCGGTCGCCCTCGACGTCTACGACCCCGAGGTGGGCTGGCGGCTCGACGCCCTGGACGCCGACCGGGTCCTCGCCGAGGCCGGCCCCCTGGCGCCACCGCCGGCCGAGGCGAACGGTCGCGTCGTGGGCGCCCGGGTGACCGTGCTCGACCACGACGACCACTTCCTCCCCGTCCTGTCCTCGCCGCTGCGCGTCCAGGTGCAGGACGACGGCGGGCACTGGCGGTTCGACCCGGCCTCCGCCACCGTCTTCGCGCCGGACACCACCACCGGCGAGGGGCTCGTGTACGAGACGCTCGGTGTGGAGCCGCGACCCGCGCCGGAGCGGCTGGCCGCCTCCGAGCGGGTCGCGCCGAGCAGCGCGGAGGCCGGCCTGGCCGTTCCGCCGGCGCTCGAGGAGTCCGTCTCCGGCATCGTCGTCGAGGCGCTCGGCAACGCCAGGACGCCGGCCGAGCGCGTCCAGGCGATCTACGCGTTCATGACCGACCCGGCCAACGGCTGGACCTACAGCCTCTCGACCGATCCCGGGACCACCGGCGACGACCTGGCCGACTTCCTGCTCAACCGGCGGGGGTACTGCGAGCAGTACGCCGGCGCCATGGCGGTCATGGTCCGCGCCGCCGGCGTGCCGGCCCGCGTGGTGCTCGGCTACACGCCGGGCATCGTGCAGCCCGACGGCAGCCGGCTGGTCACGAGCAACGACGCGCACGCCTGGGTGGAGGTCTTCTTCGACGGGGTGGGCTGGATGCCCTACGACCCCACCCCGATCGACGCCGACCGCGCGGTCGACCTGCCCTGGGCCCCCCGTCCGCCGGCCCAGGAGGTCGACCCGCGTGCCGACGCGCCGGCGGCGCCGCTGCCGGCTCCCGCACCGGTCGCGCCGCCCGTCGACCCCGGAGCCGGGAGCACCTCGTCCGCCTCGGGCGGGTCGGACGGCGGCGTCCGGATCGGGACCGTCCTGGCCGTGGCCGGCGCCGTGCTGGGTGCGGCGGTCCTCGGCGCGGCACCCGCCGCCGTCCGCGCGGTGCAGCGCCGCCGGCGGCTGGCCACGGGATCGGCGACGTCGGCGTGGGACGAGCTGGCCGCCACCGCCCGCGACCTGGGACTGCCCTGGGATCCGTGGGAGACGCCGCGGCAGGTCGCCGCGCGGCTGTCCGGACAGCTGCCGGCGACGCCGGCGGCCGGCCGCGGCGCCCACCGCACGGACGGACGGCGGGCCGGCGGCGCGCGGGACGCGGTGACCCTGCTGGCCCGCGCGGAGGAGGCGGCCAGCTATGCCCGGCCGGGCAGCGGCCCGGCGCCGGGCGAGCTCGCCGACGCCGTGCACAGCGCCCGGCGCGGCCTGCTCGCCACCGCGGCGCTCCCGGTCCGGCTGCGGGCGCTGCTGCTGCCGGCCTCGGTGCCGGCCACGCTGCTCGGGGGCCGGGCGGCCGGGGTCCGGGCCGGCTGACCGCCGGGCTTCCCGCCGCGGCCGGCCTCCTGACGGAGCGTCGCGCCGGACCCCCGGTGGGCGTCCACCCCGGGACCGGGCGTGCAGGTCTGACCGGCGGACGGGCCGCGGGACCGCGCGCGGAGACGACGGCAGCCGCCGTCCGTGCGGACGGCGGCTGCCGGGAGGTGGTGAGGGGCGCGCGCCACGAGGGCGGTGGCGCCGGGGGCGGCTACTGGTCGTAGCGGCGGCGGAAGCGCTCCTCGAGCCGGTTCTTGAGCGGCTGGCGACGGGGCTTGCCGGCGCGGCCGCGACCGGCGGGGCCGCTGCCCCCGGCGGCGGCCGGACCGGCCCCCTGCTCGGGGGCGCCGGTGGCCGACCGGTAGTTGAGGACGACGAGCGCCGCGCCGCCGAACATGACGACGAAGCCCAGGAAACCGAGGACGACCCACTGGGCGACCCCGCCGATCAGCAGCCCCAGGCCGACGAGCACGAGGACCGCCCCGAGCTGGAGCTTGCGCCGTGCCTTCAGCCGGCGGTCGCCGGTCCGTACGGAGGAGGCGAACTTGGGATCGTCGTCGACGAGGGCGCGCTCGATCTGCTCCAGCAGTCGCTGCTCGTGCTCGGAGAGCGGCACCGAGACCTCCATGTGGGCGGAGCCAAGGCCGTCGGAGGCTCCCGCCGACGGTGACACCGAGGATACGAGCCGTTTGCGGGGCGCGAAAGGCGAGTCGTCGCCGACCCGCCGCCCGTGCCCCGCAGATCACTCCCGGGGGTGCCTCGGAGCCTTCCCAGGAGTACCCGCGACCTCGTCGCGGACACCTCGGCAGGCCCTCCGGGTGTGCGGCCGTGTCCTCACCGGTTGGGACGAGCGGAGGGCGTCCGCGGTTCCCGGGCACCCGGCGCGCTCCTCCCCCCGGCGCGCCCCTCCCCCGCGCGGTGCAGCAACGTGGCCGGGCGCACCGCCCCGGCGCCGAACCGGCGGGCGGCGCGGTCGGCGGCGAGCTCGGCGTCGCGGCGGCCGTGCTCGCGGGCGCCGAGCTCCAGCTGCCGGGGGGCGGAGCCGGCGTCGACCAGCCGCTCGGCGCGCACCCCGACCAGCCGGATCCGCGCCCGCTCCAGCCCGAGGGCGTCGAACAGCGCCCGGGCCGTGTCGTACAGCTCCTGCCCCACGTCGGTGGGCACGTCGAGGGTGCGGCTGCGGGTGATGGTGGTGAAGTCGGCGAACCGGACCTTGATGCTGACCGTGCGCGCCAGCCACCCGCCGCTGCGCAGCCGGCCGGCGGTGCGCTCGGCCAGGCGCAGCAGTTCCCGGTGGATGACGGCGGGGTCGTCGACGTCGGTGCCGAAGGTCTCCTCGTGCCCGGTGGACTTCTCCGGCTCGTCGGGCACCACCCGGCGGGGGTCACGACCCCAGGCCAGCTCGTGCAGGTGGCTGCCCGCCGCCTGGCCGACCGCCCGCTGCAGGGTCCGGGCCGGCACGTGCGCCAGGTCGCCGACGGTGCGCAGCCCCAGCCGCAGCAGCACCTCCTCGGTCTTCGCGCCCACCCCCCACAGCGCGCCGACCGGCAGCGGGTGCAGGAAGTCCATGACCTCGGCGGGGCGGACCACCCGGAGCCCGTCGGGCTTGGCGGAGGTGGAGGCGAGCTTGGCGACGAACTTGGTGGGGGCCACGCCCACCGAGCAGGTGATGCCCTGCTCGTCGAAGACCCGCGCCCGCAGGTACTCCCCGATCTGCGCGGCGTCGCCCAGCCGGCGACCGGCGCCGGAGACGTCGAGGAAGGCCTCGTCCATCGACAGCGGTTCCACCAGCGGCGTGACCGACCGGAACAGCGCCATGACCGACCGGGAGACCTCCGCGTAGAGGGCCAGGTCCCCCGGCAGGACCGTGGCGGTCGGGCACAGCCGCAGCGCGCGGGCGGTGGGCATGGCCGCGTGCACCCCGTAGCGGCGCGCCTCGTAGGTCGCCGAGGTGACCACGCCCCGGTTGCCCGGCCCGCCGACGATCACCGGCGTCCCGGCCAGCTCCGGCCGCCGGCGCACCTCCACGCTGGCGAAGAAGGCGTCCATGTCCACGTGCAGCACGGGGCACCCCGCTGCCCGTCCGCCCACCACGACCCCCTCCCCTCGAACGCGTGTTCGACCCGACGGGAGGACGGTACGTCCTCCCGTCGGCCTCCTGCGCGTCGTGCGGCGTGTCGTGTCCGAGCCGTTGCCCGGCCGGTCCCGTGCCGGATCTCCGCTGGTCCAGGCCGGTGTGTGAGAGCAGGATGATCGAGGTAAGGGACGCTCGGCGGACCACCGTCCGGTGGCCCACGACCGATGGGAGCAGCATGGCGCTCGACGACGACGACATGACCAGCACGGAGGGCCCGGCCGACGGCGGGGCGGCCGGTGGCGGCTCGGACGGTGGCGCCGACGGCGGTGCCGACGGCGGCGCGGGCCACGGCCCGTCCGACGGCGGGGCGGCCGGTGGCGGTTCCGACGGCGGCGCCGACGGCGGAGCGGATGGCGGTGCGGATGGCGGTGCGGATGGCGGTGCGGATGGCGGTGCGGACGGCGGCGCCGGTCACGGCCCGTCCGACGGCGGAGCGGCCGGTGGAGGTTCCGACGGCGGCGCCGACGGCGGTGCCGACGGCGGCGCGGACGGTTCGGCCTGAGCTCCGACCCCGCCCGTGCGGGCCGGCCGGTCCTCGACCGGCCGGCCCTGCGCCGGTGCACCACCCTGGACCCGGAGGTCTTCGCCGCCGAGTACTGGGCCCGCCGGCCGCTGCTCACCCGCGCCGCCGACAGCGGGGTCGACTTCTCCGACCTGCTCGACCTCCCCGCCGTCGACGAGCTGCTGTCGCGGCGGGGGCTGCGGACCCCGTTCCTGCGCATCGCCAGGGACGGCGCGGTCGTGGACGCCGCGCGCTTCACCACCTCCGGCGGCGCCGGCGCGGAGGTCGCCGACCAGGTCTCCTCCGACTCGGTGCTCCGGCTGTTCGCCGAGGGCAGCACCGTCGTCCTGCAGGGGCTGCACCGGCTCTGGCCGCCGCTGATCGACTTCGCCGACTCCCTCGCCGCGGACCTGGGGCACCCGACGCAGGTCAACGCCTACGTGACACCACCGTCGTCGCGGGGCTTCGCCGCGCACTACGACGTGCACGACGTCTTCGTGCTGCAGATCGCCGGCGAGAAGCACTGGCGCATCCACGCGCCGGTGCACCCCGACCCGCTGCGCAGCCAGCCGTGGACCGACCGCCGCGACGCGGTCGCCGCCGCCGCGGAGGGCGAGCCGGTCGTCGACGCCGTGCTGCGCCCCGGTGACGTGCTGTACCTCCCCCGCGGCTACCTGCACGCGGCGACCGCGCTGGGCGAGATCAGCGCGCACCTGACCGTCGGCGTCCACTCCGTGACCCGCTGGGGCGCCGCCGAGGCCGCGCTGGACGTCGTCCGGGAGCTGGCCGCGGCCGATCCGGAGCTGCGCCGCTCGCTGCCGCTGGGCGTCGACCTGGCCGACCCGTCGGCCGCGGACGGCGACGTCGCCGCCGTCCTCACCGGCCTGCGCGCGTGGCTGGACCGGGTCGACCCGGTGGAGGTGGCCGACCGGCTCCGCGGGCGCACCTGGGCGCAGGTGCGCCCCGAGCCGGTCAGCCCGCTGGCCCAGGCGACCGCGGTGGCCGGGCTGTCGCCGGACACCGTGCTGAGCGTGCGCCCGCGGCTGCGCTGCCAGCTGCGCGAACCGGCCGGGGACCGGGTCGTGCTCGTCGGCGGCCGCCGGCGGCACGAGTTCCCCGCCACCACCGCGCCCGCGCTGGCCGCCCTGCTCGCGACCGGTGAGCTGAAGGTCGCCGACCTCCCGGGCCTCGATCCCGCCGACCAGCTCACGCTGGCGCGGAGGCTGGTCACCGAGTCGATCGCGGTCGTGCCCGACGCCGTGCCGGGAGCCGCGCGCCCAGCAGCGGGTGGCGCAGGGCACGATGGGTCCTGTGACGGCGAGCGCGGGGCGGGACGGTGACCCGGGCGCCGTCGCGGACGTGACCGCTGCGTTCCCCGGGCAGGGCCCGCCGGCCCCGGCCCGGCCGCCGGCGGACCGCCCGGCCGGCAAGCTCACCGACGAACGCTGCTCCGTGCGGGCGCTCGACCGCGGCGACTCCCCCGTCGCCACCGCCGCCCCCGCGCAGCGCTGGGTGCTGATCGAGCAGCCGGGGCCGTGGGGGCGGGACGCGCTCACCCAGTCGCGGATCGACCCGCCGGCCGCCGACCGGCTGGCCCGGCGGGCCCGCACCGAGAACGTGCGCCTGCTGCTGGTCCGCCGGCCCGGCGCGCGCGCCGGCGAGACCGGGCGGCGCTGGGCCTACGTCGACGGCCGGCCCGGCCGCCAGGGTGCCTGGTGGTCGGTGCGCGGGTCGGACGAGGAGATCGCCGACGCGCCGTGGGACGGCAGCGCCGGCGAGCGCCGCGACGACCCGATCTACCTGGTGTGCGCCCACGGCGGGCACGACGCCTGCTGCGCGCTGCGCGGGCGGCCGGTGGCCCGCGGGCTGCTCGCCGCCGGCGCGGACGCCTGGGAGTGCAGCCACCTGGGCGGGGACCGGTTCGCCGCGAACGTCGTCGTCCTGCCGGTGGGCGTCTACTACGGCCGGGTGCCCGGCGACGGGACCGAGCTGCTGGCCGCGCACGAGAAGGACCAGGTGGCGCTGCCGTTCCTGCGCGGGCGGGCCGGGCTGCCGCCGGCGGTCCAGGCCGCCCAGCACCACGCGGCTGCCGAGCTGGGCCTGCTCGGCATCGACGACCTGGCCGCCCGGCGGGCCACCCGCCTGACCCCGGCCGGGCAGGCCGTGGAGCGCTGGGAGGTCGTGCTGGCCGGGGTGGACGGCGACGTCGCCGTGGTGCTCGAGTGCCGGCCGAGCGAGGACGCCTTCCGGCTCACGTGCTCGGCCACGCACGACGCGCACGCCCGGACGTGGGAGGTGCTGTCGACGGTGGTGACCGCCGCCGGCCGGACCGTGACCTCGACGGAGCGCCGCCGGCTCTAGGGGATCCGGTCAGCTCAGCGCCCGGCCCCGCGCGAGCAGCAGCGGGATCGCCAGCTCGGTCCCGGTCAGCGAGCCGTGGTAGGCGACCAGCCGGCTGGGGCCGGGCTCGCTGCGGGACGCGGTGAGCGCCCAGCTGCCGCGAGCCAGCGCGACGACGTCACCGACCCGCCCGGCCACGGCGTCGTCCACCCGGCCGAACACCCCGGTGGCGAACGCCTCCTCCCGGGAGGCGACCCACGCCCGGGAGCCGAGGACCGCGCGCCAGCGCTGGACCAGGTCGTCGGCCGCGCCGGGGACGGCGTGCACGTAGCGGGCGCGCGGCTCCCCGGCCAGCAGCCGGACGCCGTCGAGCAGGTCGGGCTCGTCGTCGAGGTCGAGCCGGGTGTGCACAGGCACGTCGAGCATGCCGTGGTCGGCCGTGACCAGGAGCGCCGCGTCGTCGGGCAGACCGGCGAGGACCTGCTCGACCAGCCGGTCGACGAGCGCGAGCTGGGCCCGCCAGCTCGGGGAGTCGACGCCGCGGACGTGCCCCGTGAGGTCGAGCTCGGGCGTGTAGCCGTAGGCCAGCGTCCGCGGCCCGGCGGTGAGCGCCTGGAGGAGACCGGCGACCAGGTCCCCGGCGCCGACGGTGCCGGAGTAGGCCGAGCCGCGGTAGGCCGCATCGGACAGGCCCGACCCACGGTAGAGGTAGGGCGCGACGGTGGTGACCGCGACGCCGGCCTCGGCGGCCTGCTCGAAGACGGTGCGCTGCGACTGCCAGGCGCGGGGGTCGGGGTCGTCGGCCCACTGGGTGTGGTTGAGCGTGCGCTCCTCGCCCGGCACGGCGGTCACGAAGCCGAGCACCCCGTGGCTGCCCGGTGGCAACCCGGTGCCCAGCGTGGTGAGGCTGACCGGCGTGGTGCTCGGGCAGGGGGCGGAGAGGTCGCCCAGCGGCGCGGCGAGGGCGGCGAGCGTGGGCGCGAGGTCGGCGTGCTGGCGGACGAGGTCGGCACCCAGGCCGTCGACGAGGAGGACGGCGACCCGGCGGGCGCCCGCGAGGACCGCGGTGAGGCCGAGCGGGTCGGCGCTCAGGTCGCCGCGCCGCACGGGTACCCCCAGCGCCGTGGCGACCCCGGGCAGGACGTCGGCGAGGGTGGCGCGGCCGTAGTCGGGGGCGGCGAGGTCCGCGGGGAGGGTCGCCGGGGCGGTCACGGGCGGGTGGCGAGGACGTGCAGCCCGGCGGCGGCGTCCCGGTAGGGCGAGGTCGCGGCGAGCCGGAGCTCGAGCCGGCGGACGGCGTCGGAGTCGGCGCCGGAGGCGGCGTCGAGCAGGTCGGCGACGATCGAGACGCCGCGCCACTCCCCCGGCGCCAGCCCGGCGTCGCGGACGAGGGCGAGCAGCGCGTCGGGGTCGAAGCGGCGGGCGGCGGGGCGGGTGCGGCCGGGCGCGGGGTCCCGGTCGTCGAGCAGGGCGAGGGCCTCCGTCGGATGGCCGCCGAGCGCCCGTGCGAGGACGGCGCCGGCGCGGTTGGCCGTGGCCACGCTGACCGTGCCGCCGGAGCGCACGGCCCGGGCGACCTCGCGCAGGGTGACGCCGGGGTCGTCGACGACCTCGAGCACGGCGTGGCACAGCGCCAGGTCGTAGTTCCCGCCGTCGCCCCCGGCCAGGGGCAGCTCGTGCAGCCGGTCGCCGTCCCCCTGCACGGCCTGCACCGCGTCCCCCACGCCGGCGGTGTCGGCGCGGCGGCGGAGCGTGGCGAGCGCGTCGGCGCTGGGGTCGACGACGGTCACCTCGTGGCCGAGCCGGGCCAGCGGGACGGCGAGGGTGCCGCTGCCGCCGCCGACGTCGAGCACCCGCAGCCGGGTGCCGGTGGCCACGAGCGGGTCGAGGGCCGCCCAGACGGCAGCGGTGCGGGCGGGCAGCTGCTCCGCGCTGGGCGAGGCGGGGGCGGAGGGCGGCACCCGTCGCAGCCTAGTGCGGGCCCGCGGGTGCCGCGGCTCCTCAGGCCGGGACCGCGTCGGCGGCGCGCTCCAGGTCGGCGATGACGAGCTCGCGCATCGTGGACATCGCCTGGACGGCCCGCTGCCGGCGGTCCGGTCGGGGTCGGGGTCGGCGAGGAGCCTCACGAGGCGGGTCGGAGTCAGCGCGTGGCGGCGAGAGTCATCACGCGGCGGCGAGCCACTCCTGCCAGTGCGGGCGGACCAGGTCGGCGAGCAGCGCGTAGCCGGCCGCGGCGGGGTGGGCGCCGTCGCCGGCGGTGACCTCCCGCATCCAGGTGGGGTCGGCGGCCAGGGCGCGGACGAGGGGGACGTACGGCACACCGTGTCCGGCGCACGCGGCGGCGAGGCGGTCGTCGAGGGCGGCGGTCCGCTCGTTGTGGTCGGTGTCGGCGACGGCCGCGGGACCGACCACGAGCACCGGCCAGCCGGCGGCCGCGGCTCCGGTCAGCACCTCGCGCAGGGCCGCGACGGACCGGTCGGGGCGCAGTCGCGGGGCGCCGTCCTCGTGCGTCGTGTCGTTGACGCCCATGGACAGGACGACGCGGGCCTCCCACTCCCCGGTGAGCCGGGGCGTGCACTCGGCGAGCCAGCGGGCGGCGATCTCGGCGCTGGTCTGCCGCCGCACGCCGAGGACGTAGCGGGTCAGCGGCAGGCCGCCGCGCTCGGTCGCGGCGGCCAGCCGGCCGGTCCAGCCGAGGTGCTCGGGGTCGCCGACACCGGCGGTGAAGGAGTCGCCGACGAAGCACACGCGCAGGTCCCGGGTCACGCGGTCATCCTGCTCACGGCGGGAACGGCCCCCTCGCAGGGACCCGCACCAGCGTGCGGGCGCGGGGGTCCTCCGTCAGTGGCCCGGGCTGCCGGGGCTGGAGTGCCACAGCTTCCGCGGTGGCGCGCTCCCCCGCCCGGTGGCGGCCCGCCGCGCGGCGGTGGCGGCGTCCTCCCCGGCCGGTTTGATGTCGGCGTAGGGCGACATCCGGAAGCCGGTCGGGTGCACCAGCACGGGCCTGACCACCACGGGCCGCGAGCCGTGCGACGCCGCTGCCCCGGCGATCGCCTGCTCGGTGTACCCGCCCGGCGCGGCCATCTGCTCGGCGACCAGGCCGAGCCCGCCGGTCTCCCACGCCTCGTAGAGGGCCGGCAGCTCCCAGGCACCGGTGGCCCGGATGGACACCCCGCGCGGTCCGGTGCGCCGCAGCACCCCGCGGATCACCAGCAGCCAGGAGTGGAACACCGTCGCCGCGTACGGCCCCTGCACGTCCTCGAAGAAGGTCGAGTCGGTGCAGCCGGTGCCGTCGTCCAGGGTCACGAACACCACCCGCCGCCCGGAGCGGATGGGCGGGGTCTGGGTGGCCACCTTCACCCCGGCGACGAGCACCTCCGCCCCGCTGCGGGAGCCGAGCAGCTCCCCGGCCGGCACCGCCCCGACGGCGGCGAGGAAGCGGCGGTAGAAGTCGACCACGTGCCGGCTGGCGTCCAGGCCGAGCACCTCGAGCTCGGCGCGGACCAGTTCGGCGTCGGTGAACTCGGGTAGCCCGCTGCCGGCCGCCCACCCCGCCATCGCCCACCCCGGTATCGCCTCCTCCGGCATCCCCTTCTCCGGCCCCGTGTCCTCCTCGGGCAGGTCGAGCCCGAGCAGGTCGAGGCTCAGCTGGCCGACGGCGCCGGCGCGGGCGCCGCTGCGGCTCCACCGGTCCAGCTCACCGATCTGCAGCAGCAGATCGCGCCGGGTGACCGCCGACCGGCTGCGGGTGGGCCGGCCGGCCTCGCGGTCGCGCACCCCGAAGCCGTAGAGGGAGTCGAACCCGCCGGCCAGGACCAGCCGCTCGACCACCGGCCGGGACACCGACGCCCGCTGCCAGAAGTCGCCCAGCGAGCGGTAGGGCTGGCCGGCGACGACCCGGGCGACCTCGTCGTCGGAGATGCCCTTGACGTCGGCCAGGGAGAGCCGGATGCCGTGGCGGGAGGGGTCGGGCAGCGACGCCGGCATCCACTCCGGCCGCCGCCACGCCCGCGGAGGAGATCCGTCGGCGTCACCCCCGCCGATCTCCTCCGCACCGATCTCCTCCGGGAGGACCCGCTCCACCCGGTAGGTGGCCCCGGAGGCGTTGACGTCCAGGCCCAGCACCCGGACGCCGAAGTTGCGGGCGTCGTCGAGGATCAGCCGCTTCGGGTACATGCCCGGGTCGTGGGTGAGCACCCCGGCGAGGAAGGCCGCGGTGTGGTGGGTCTTGAGCCAGGCCGACTGGTAGGTCGGCAGCGCGAACGCCGCGGCGTGGGCCTTGCAGAAGCCGAACGAGCCGAAGGCGACCAGCACCTCCCACACCTTCCCGACCACCTCGGCCGGATAGCGCTCGGCGGCCCGCGGCATGAACCAGGTGCGCACCTCCTCGTGCAGGTCGCGGTCGCCCAGCGCCCGGCGCGCCTCGTCGGCCTGGGCGAGGTCGCAGCCGGTCATCTGCGCCACGATCTGCAGCACCTGCTCGTGGAAGACGACCACCCCGGCGGTCTGCTCGAGGTACGGAGCGAGGTCGGGGTGGGGGTAGACCGGCTCCCGCCAGCCGTTCCGGGCCATGAGGAACGGCGTCACCATGTCGCTCTTCACCGGCCCTGGCCGGAACAGCGAGATGTCGGTGACGATGTCCTCGAACGTCTCCGGCCCGAACTTGCCGACCAGCTCGCGCTGGCCGGGCGACTCGATCTGGAACATGCCCAGCGTGCGGGTGCTGCGGATCAGCTCGAAGGTCGCCGGGTCGTCGCGCGGGATGGCGTCGATGTCGACGGCCTCTCCGTCGACCCGAGCCACCTCGTCGATCGCGTGCGCGATCGCCGACTGCATCCGGATGCCGAGCAGGTCGAGCTTGAGCAGCCCGAGTTCCTCGACGTCGTCCTTGTCGAACTGGCTCATCGGGTAGCCGAGGTAGCTGTTCTCCACCGGGGTGCGGTCCAGCAGCGTGGCGTCGGACAGCAGCACACCGCACGGGTGCAGGGCGATGTGCCGGGGCAGTCCGTCGAGCCGGGCGACGAGGTCGAACAGCAGGTCCAGATCACCCGACCCGCCGCTGCGTCGTGACCCCAGCCTGCTGGCGCGCAGCTCCGGGAGGTCCTTGAGCGCGGCGTGCACCTGGTTGGCCCGGATGTGCGGGAAGGCCTTCGCGACGGCGTCGATCTCGGCCGGCGGGAGGCCCAGCGCGGCCCCGACGTCGCGGATGGCGTGCCGTACCCGGTAGGTGTCCATCATCGAGATGCAGCTGACCCGCTCGGCGCCGAAGCGGCCGATGACCGCGTCGTAGACCTCCATCCGGCGCGCGGACTCGACGTCGATGTCGATGTCGGGCAGCTGGTGGCGCAGCGGGGAGAGGAACCGCTCCATCAGCAGGCCGTAGCGGATCGGGTCGACGTCGGAGATGCCGAGCAGGTAGGTGACCAGGCTGCCCGCGCCCGAGCCGCGCGCCGCCGCCCGCACCCTCAAGCTCTTGATGAGGTCGACCACGTCGGCGACGGTGAGGAAGTAGGACGGGTAGCCCAGCTGCTCGATGACGGCGAACTCCTCCTCGAGCCGCCGCCGCACCGCCTCGGTCGGGGGCATGCCGCGTCGGCCCAGCCCCGCCTCGCAGCGGGCGCGCAGCACCTGCGCCGGGTCCAGGCCGGCCTCGGCGGGGGTGGTGACGACGTCGAGCTCCGGATAGCGCACGGTGCCGACGCCGAGGTCCTCCCGGACGTCGACCACGCACTGCTCGGCCAGCCGGGCGGTGCGCTCCAGCAGCCGCAGCGCGGCGTCCCGGTCCGGGCCCACGAGCTCCTCGGCGAGGTCGGCCATCTCCTTGCCCGACTTCAGGTACCCCTCGGCGGTGCGCCGGTCGATGTGCCGCTGGTCGAGGGCGACCAGCCGGCGGGAGGCGTCGAGCACGTCGGCGGTGGGGGCGTCGAGGGCGTCGACGTACCGGACGGCGTTGGTGAGCACCACCGGCATCCCGGTCTCGGCGGCGAACCGCAGCATCCCCTGCGCCCGCGACCGGTCCCCCCGGCCCCGGTGGTGCACGACCTCGAGGGCCAGCTGCCCCGGGCCGAACACCGCCCGCCAGGCCGACAGCCGGGCCGCGGCGACGTCGGCCCGGCCGGCGGCGAGCGCCCGCCCGACCGGGGAGTCGGGCCCCAGCAGCGCGACCAGCCCGAGCGGGTGCTCGGCGGCCAGGGCCAGCGAGCCCACCGGCTCGCCCCGGGTCCCCCGCAGGTGGGTGGCGCTGGTCAGCCGGCACAGCGACCGCCAGCCGGCGCCGTTGCGGGCCAGGAAGGTCACCCGCGGCAGGCGCGGGTCGACGCTCGCCCCGCCGCGCACCGGGGACCGGCGGGCGCCCCGGCCCGCACCGGTCTCACCCTCGACCCGACCGTCGAGGTCGGGCGGGAGGGGACGGCGGGAGCGGTGCCGCGCCCCCGCCAGCCCCGACGGGCCGGAGCCGAGGGCGTGCGCGAGCGCCGGCGGGACGCTGCTGTCGACCGCGGGGGTGACCGCCAGGTCGACCCCGAAGATCGGCCGGACGTCGGCCGACCGGCAGGCCAGCGCGAACTTCACCGCGCCGTAGAGGCCGTCGCGGTCGGTCAGCGCGAGCGCCTGCATGCCGTGCTCGGCGGCTCGGCCGACCAGGTCGGCGGGGTGGTTGGCCCCGTACCGCATGGAGTAGCCCGAGGCGACGTGCAGGTGGACGAAGGGATCGCTCACGCTCCGGCCTCGCCGGCGCTCGGCCTCCGCGTTCGCGTTCGCGGCGCTGCCGTGTCTCCGGGTGAGCTCGCGAGCTCGCTCACCTCCGGGAGGAGCGGGTACCGCGGTGTGCGGTGCCGCCGACGACCCGGGGGCGCGCAGCGGGCTCCGGGAGCTGGGTCAGGGTGGTCTCGACCACGGACAGGAACGCCGCGACGTCGCGGACCAGGTCGTCGGCCTCGCGCTCGGTGACCGCGCGCGACAGCCCCGCCTCGGCCGCGGCCCGTTTGGCGGCGCCGGCGGCGAAGAAGGTGGCCCACTCCCCCAGCTCCGGGCAGACCTCACCGAGCAGCACCCAGGCGCTGCGCGGACGGCGGCGACCGGACTCCGGCCGGGTACGGGCGGCCAGCACCGCCGCGGCGGCGCGCAGCGCGGCCAGGTGCGCGGTGGCGTACCGCTCCCGGGCGTCGCCGGCCGCGGCGGCCTCGGCCAGCCCGCGCCGCGCCTGGCCCAGCAACCCGGCCGCGGCGGCCGGCACCGGCGGGGGCAGCGGCAGCTGGCCGGCGGACCGGTCGTAGGCCCTGCTGTCGTACGACATGGCTCGCAGCGCACCCATCAGTCGTGCACCCGCACGAGCGACCAGCGGTTCTCCGCCGCGTCCCACGACAGGTCGTAGACGCCGGCGAAGCTCATCCGCGACCGACCGGCGCGCACCGCCTCCAGCCGCCACACCTCTCGCGGGGCGACGAGGTCGCCCGAGGCGCCGCCCCCGGCCGCGCGCTGCCACCAGGCCGGCGTCTCCACCCACGAGTCGAGCAGCTCCCCCACGACGTACCGGGACTGGCCGCGCCAGAACTGCACCGGACCGAGCGGCCCCCGCTCGACCCGGACCTCCTCGCCGACCCGACCGCCGACCCCGCTCAGCACCCGGCCCATGTCAGACTCCCCACCGCTCGGCCACCCGTCGCGCCGGCCCGGATCGCGCCGCCGGGCGGGGAAGGACCCGGGCGGCACGAGGAGCGACGCTGTTCGAACGCGTGTTCGAACGATGTCGAGTAGACCCGACCCCCTGCGCCGTCGTCAAGCCGACGCGCACCTCCTGGGGACACGGCGCCCCCGGCCCGTCAGGAGCGTCGGCCCTGCACCGGCCGATACCGGCAGGTGGACACGGCCGGCAGAGGACCGATGCCCCCGCGCGTCGGCGCGCGGACGGCGGACGCACGACGGCGTGCCACGGCTCTCGCAGGTCAAGAGCCCGGGCCCGCCGGATGCAGGCGGGTCCGGTCGAGGCCCTCCCACCGGCGGGTGCCCGCCGCGCGGTGCGCCTGCACGGGCCGGCCGGCCCGGGGGCCGACGCCCCGAGGGCACGGGCGCGTGAGCACTGCGGGCACGGGCCCGGAGCCCACCCGGCGGCGTTCCCCGACCGGCCGGGCACCGCGGGCGGGTGGGAGGATCGCCGGCATGCCGCCCGCCGTCTCCCCCCGGGTCGCCGAGGTCGTCCGCCACCTCCGCGAGGCCGGTGCCACCGGCGAGGTGCGGGAGCTCCCCGACAGCGCCCGCACGGCCGCCCAGGCCGCCGCGCAGCTCGGCGTGCCGGTCGGCGCCATCGCCAACAGCCTGGTCTTCGACGTGGGCGGGAACCCGCTGCTCGTGCTCACCAGCGGCGCCCACCGGGTCGACACCGGGAAGGTCGCCCAGCTCCTCGGCGTGCCCGAGGTCCGCGTCGCGCGCCCCGGCTTCGTCCGCGACCACACCGGTCAGGCGATCGGTGGCGTCGCCCCGGTCGGCCACCCCGCGCCGATCGGCACGCTCGTCGACGTCGAGCTGGCCCGGTACGAGCAGGTGTGGGCGGCGGCCGGCCACCCGCACACCGTCTTCCCGACCACCTACGACGAGCTCCTCCGGCTCACCGAGGGCACCGCCGCCGAGGTGGGGCCCGGACCGGCGGAGACGCCCCGCACCAAGGCGGTACGCGCATGACCGGCACCACCCCCGCCACCCGGGTCACCGCGTTGCCGACCGGGTGGATCCGCGACCACATGCACGAGGCGCTGGCCATCTACGGCGCGGCCATGGGCTACTCCTCGTCGGTGGTCGCCGGCCGCTACGGCTACGCCGTGCAGCACACCGAGCGACCCGGCTTCCGCGCCGTCGGCGGGTTCGTCGCCGACCCCGACGGAGAGCGGATGGTCGGCTTCGGCTACGGCTACGAGGTCGCCCCCGGCCAGTGGTGGCACGACCAGGTCCGCGCCGCCCTGGACCGGCGGACGGCGAAGCGCTGGCTGCCCGGCGCCTTCGAGGTGTGCGAGCTGCACGTCCACCCCGACGTCCAGAGCCGGGGCCTCGGCCGGCAGCTCCTGCACGCCCTGGTCGAGGGCCTGCCCAACCCCGCCGCGCTGCTGTCCACGCCCGACGCCGACACGAAGGCCTTCCGGCTGTACCACGCCGACGGCTTCGTCGACCTGGCCCGCGGGCACCACTTCCCCGGCGACTCCCGGCCCTTCGCGATCCTCGGCGCCCGCCTGCCGCTGCATCCGCGCCCGCCCGCCACGACGAACGACCGGGTGTGAGCCCCACCGACCAGCGCGACGCCGTCGTCGTCGGCTCGGGCCACAACGGCCTGGTGGCCGCCTGCTACCTCGCCCGCGCCGGGCTCCGCGTCGAGGTCGTCGAGCGCGACGAGGTGCTCGGCGGTGCCGTCTCCACGGTCGAGCGCTGGCCGGGGGTGCGGGTCGACCGCGGTTCGAGCGCGCACGTGATCGTGCGGCACAGCGGCATCGTGGAGGAGCTGGACCTGGCCGCGCACGGCCTGCGCTACGTCGACTGCGACCCGTGGGGGTTCGCGCCCGCCCCGCGGCCGGGCTCCCCGGGCCCGGACGGGCAGCCGCTGGTGTTCTCGGTCGACCTGGACGCCACCTGCTCCTCCATCGCCGCGGCCTGCGGGCCCGCCGACGCCGACGCCTACCGCCGCTTCGTCGCCGAGTGGGGGCCCCGCAGCCGCGCCGTCGTCGCCTCCTTCGCCGGGCCGCCCAGCCCGGCGCGGCTGGTCCGGGCGTTCTGGCCGCTGGGCGCCCCCCGCGGCGGTCGGCCGCGCACGCCCGGCGGGGACCTGGCCGTCGACTTCCTGGGGTCGGGCGACGCGCTGCTGGACCGCTGGTTCACCGACGAGCGGCTCAAGGCCGCGCTGGCCTGGTTCGGTGCGCAGTCCGGCCCGCCGATGAGCGAGCCGGGCACCGCCGCGATGGTCGGCTGGGTCGCCCTGCTGCACGACGTCCCGCCCGGCCACCCGGTCGGTGGCTCCGGCGGGCTCACGCAGGCGCTGCGCCGCCGGCTGGAGGCCGACGGCGGCCGGGTGGTCCTCGGGGACGCCGCCGAGCGGCTGCTCGTGGAGGACGGCCGCACCGCGGGCGTGCGGACGGCGTCCGGGCGGGAGCTGCGCGCTCCGGTCGTGGTGTCCGCCTGCCACGTGCTGGCCACCCGCGACCTCGCCGGCGACGCCGCTCCCCCGGCCCTGGCGTCGGCGGCGCCGCCGCTGGGCAACGGCTTCGGCCTGGTGCTGCGGGCCCTCACCGACGCGCCGCCGTCTTACCCGGGCGTGCCGGCAGAGGCGGCGCTCGGCGGGCTGCAGCTGCTGTGCACCGACCGCGCGCAGCTCGCCGCGGCGCACGGCGACTTCGCCGCCGGCCGGCTGCCGCGCGAGCCGGTGCCGCTGGCCATGTGCTTCTCCGCCTCCGACGACACGCTGGCACCGGCCGGGCAGCACGTGGTCACCGTGTGGGGCCAGTGGTACCCCTACGCCCTGGCCGACGGCGCCGACTGGGACGCCCTGGCGGGGTCCGCGGCCGAGCGGCTGGTCGCCGCCGTCGACCGGTACGCGCCCGGCTTCGCCGGCTCCGTGCGCGCGCTGCACGTGCAGACGCCGGTCGCGCTGGAACGCGAGCTGTCGCTGCTGCGTGGGAACGTCATGCACGTGGAGATGGGCCTGGCGAGCATGTTCTCGTTGCGCCCCACGCCGGCGCTGGCCGGCCAGCGGGTGCCCGGCCTGCCCGGCCTGTACCTGGCCGGGGCCTCCACCCACCCCGGCGGCGGGGTCTCGGGCAACTCGGGGCGGACGGCGGCGCGACTGGTGCTCGCCGACCGCAGCCGCGCGGCCCGGGGACGGCGGGCGCTGGGCGGGCTCCTGGCCCGGGTCCGGCGGTGACCGCGCTCCTCGCCGGGCGGGCGCGCGGAGCCGGGCCGCGGGCGGTCGTGCCGTGGGCCCTGACCGTCGTCCTGGTGCTGACCGCGATCGCCTACCCGCTCACCGACGGCGACGCCCGGACCGCGGTCAGCTGGGGAATCGTGCTGCTGGGCGCGACGCTGTCGACCGTCCACGCGGCGCTCGGCCGCGGTGCCCGCACCGGGCTCGGCGTCCTCGCGGTGGTCGCCCTGACCGCGGTCGCGTTCGAGTCGGTCGGCCTGGCCACCGGCTTCCCCTACGGCGAGTACACCTACAGCGACGACCTGGGCCCGACCCTGCTCGGCGTCCCCTTCCTCGTGCCGCTGGCCTGGCTGATGATGGCCTGGCCCAGCCTGCTGCTCGGGCGGCTGCTGGCCGGCGGAGTGCGGCCGGGCCGGCGACGTCCCGCCCGGATCGCCGCCGCGGCCGCCGTCTTCGCCGCCTGGGACGTCGTGCTCGACCCGCAGCTGGTGCAGGCGGGCTTCTGGACCTGGTCCCACCCCTCCCCCGGGCTGCCCGGCATCGACACCGTCCCGCTGACCAACCTCGCCGGCTGGCTCCTCGCCGGCGCCGTGCTCATGACCCTGCTCGACCTGCTGGTCGAGCGGACGGCGACCACACCGCGCACCGGCGACGGCGCCCCGCTGGCCGCTCTGGCGTGGATGACCCTCGGCGGGGCGCTGGCGCACGCCGGCTGGCTGGGCCTGCCGGGCTCGGCCGCCTGGGGCGTGGTCCTCGCGGTGCCGGTGCTCGCCGTCCTGGCGGTGCGGGCCGCCCGGGCGAGGCGGTGAGCCGCGTCGTCGGCGCGCTGTCGGTGGCCGCGGCGGCCATGGCGGCGCACGCGGCCGTCAACGTGCGGCTGCTGCGCCGACCGCCCGAGCGGTACCCGCCGGTGCTGCGCCCGGTCACGGTGGTGCTGCCGGTGCGCGACGAGGAGGAGCACGTCGGCGACTGCCTCGCCGCGGTGCTGGCGCAGCGCGGCGTGCCCGACCTGACGGTGGTCGTGGTCGACGACGGCTCCACCGACGGCACCGCCGACGCCGTCCGCGCCGTCGCCGACCCGCGGGTGCGGCTGGTCCCGGCGGCGCCGCCGCCGGCGGGCTGGCTGGGCAAGCCGCACGCCTGCGCGACCGGGGTGGCCGGGGTGCCGGCCGACCCCGACGGGGTGCTGGTGTTCCTCGACGCCGACGTCCGGCTGTTCCCCGACGCGATCGCCCGCGCGGTCGCCGTCCTGGACGCGCACGGCCTGGACCTCGCCTCCCCGTGGCCGCGCCCGCTGGCCGGCACCCCCGCCGAGCGCCTGGTGCAGCCGCTGTCGCCCTGGCTGTGGGCCACCACCCTGCCGCTGCGGCTGGCCGAACGGTCGTCACGGCCGTCGCTGACCGCGGCCAACGGCCAGTTCCTCGTGCTGACCGTCCCGGCGTACCTCGCGGCCGGCGGGCACGGCGCCGTCCGCGGCGAGGTGCTCGAGGACGTCGCCCTGGCCCGGGCGGTCAAGCGCGCCGGCGGGCGCGCGGTGCCGGTGGCCGGCGCGGAGCTGGCCGCGTGCCGGATGTACGACGGGTGGACGGCGCTGTCGGCGGGCTACGCCAAGTCGCTGTGGGCCGCGGTCGGCGGCTCCCCGGCGGCGAGCGTCGCGGCGGCGGCCGTGCTGACCGCGGTCGGTGTCGTGCCGGCGGTGGCGGCCCTGGGCGGTTCGCGCGCCGGTCTGCTCGGCTACGCCGCGGGGGTGGCCGGCCGGGCGGTCAGCGCGGCGGCCACCGGCAGCCGCGTGTGGCCCGACGCGCTCGCCCACCCGGTCTCGCTCCTGGCGTTCGACCTGCTGCTGGCCCGGTCGGTCGCCGGGCACCGCCGCGGCACGCTGGCCTGGCGGGGGCGCCCGGTCGGACCGCCCGCACCGGGCCCCCGGCGGTGACGGAGGATGACCCGGTGAGCGAGCAGCCCCCCGCCGACCGGACCGTCTTCGACCCGAGCGAGATGGAGGGGCGGGCGTTCTACCGGGTGCTCAACTCGGTGGTGGTGCCGCGGCCGATCGCGTGGGTGTGCAGCCGCTCGGCCGAGGGGGTGCACAACCTGGCGCCGCACTCCTTCTACACGGTGGCCTGCGTGGAGCCGCCGGTCGTGCAGTTCACCTCGGTGGGCCGCAAGGACTCGCTGAACAACGTCGAGGCCACCGGCGACTTCACGGTCAACCTCACCCCCGAGCCGCTGTTCGAGCAGGTGAACGCCACGGGCACGGACTTCCCGGCCGACCAGAGCGAGGCCGAGCACGCGGGGCTGCGCCTGGAGCCCAGCGAGCGGGTGGCGGCGATGCGGGTCGCCGAGTCCCCGGTGTCGATCGAGTGCACGCTGCACTCCACGGTGCGCCTGGGCGACAGCACGGTGGTGTTCGGCCGGGTGCAGCTGATCAGCGTCCGCAGCAGCGCCGTCCGCGACGGGCGGCCGCGGATCGAGGAGCTGCGGCCGCTGGCCCGCCTCGGCGGCAACGAGTGGTCGACGATCGGCGAGGTGCTGGAGATCGCGCGGATCCCCTACCGGCACTGGGCGCAGGACCCCTCGATCGGCGAGCGCGTCCGGGAGGGCTAGCGCCGGTCGGCCGTCGGTGGAGCCGCGCCGGGACGCGGCTGCACCGCGTCAGACCGGCAGGTGCTCGGCGATCTCGTCGGCCGCGCCGGCGCCGAAGGCCTCCGCGAACCGCTGGAGGAACGGCTCGCGCCGCAGCTCGTACTCCTGCGTCCCGATCACCTCGACGGCCTCCGTGGCGACCGCCGAGCCCAGCTGCGTGGCCCGCTCCACCGACAGCCCCCAGGACCGCCCGGCGATGAACCCCGCCCGGAGGGCGTCGCCGCCACCGGTGGGCTCGACCGGCTTGGTCTCGGGGACGGCCTTGACCTCGATCGGATCGGCGTCGGCGGAGCGGACCAGTACGCCGTCGGCCGCACGCGTGGTCACCCACAGACCCACCCGCTGGAGCACCTCGGCGTCGGTCCAGCCGGTCTTCTGCAGCAGCAGGTGGGACTCGTACTCGTTGGTGAACAGCAGCTCCGCGCCGGCGACCAGCTCGCGGATCATCCCGCCGTCGGCCCAGGCCAGCTGCTGGCTGGGGTCGGCGGCGAACGGGAAGCCCCGCTGCCGGCACTCCTGCGTGTGGCGCACCATCGCCGTGGGGTCGTTGGGCCCGATGACGACGAGGTCCGGCGCGCCCACCCGGCGCGCCACCGGCACCAGCTCGATGTTGGAGGCCTCGGCCATGGCCCCCGAGTAGAACGACGCGATCTGGTTGTTCACCTGGTCGGTCGTGCAGACGAAGCGCGCGGTGTGCTTGAGCTCGGACCAGTGGACGCTGCCGGTGTCGACCCCGTGGCGGTTGAGCCAGGCCTCGTAGTCGGCGAAGTCGCTGCCCACCGCACCGACCAGGACCGGCCCGACGCCGAGCTGGCCGAGGCCGTAGGCCATGTTGGCGCCGGCCCCGCCGCGGTGCTGCACCAGGTCGTCGACGAGGAAGGAGAGCGAGACGTTCTCCATCTGGCCCTCGACGAACTGCTCGGTGAACTTCCCGGGGAAGGTCATGAGGTGGTCGGTGGCGATCGAGCCGGTGACGACGACGGGCACGGGAGCTCCTCGGCTGGGCCACCCAGCGCCGGCGGCGCGGGATCGGGCCCGACCAGAGTAGGAGGTGTCAGTCCGGCAGTGCCCGGCGGATGGCGCGGCCGAGCTGCCCGACGGCGACGATCCCCAGCAGCGCACCCACCGCCGCGCCCGCGGTGACGACACCGGCGACCACGCCCTCCCCCGCCCCCGACAGCACGCCGGCACCGCCCAGCGTCATGCCGGTCATCGCGACGCGGGTCGGCCGCTCCCACACCGAGACGTCGCCGGTCTCGTCGACGCCGGCCTGCCCGGCCCGGGCCCGCAGGTAGTCCGGCAGCCAGCACAACGCCCCGAAGACGGCGGCCAGCCACCCCGGCGCACCGGCGACCCACAGGGCGGCGGCGTAGGCGGCCTCCGTGAGCCGGTCGACGGCGGAGTCGAGCACGTACCCGCGGCGGGAGGCCCGGCCGGTGGCGATGGCCAGCGCGCCGTCGAGGGAGTCGAGCAGCCCGGACAGGCCCACGAGCAGGCCGGCGGCGACCAGCCAGTACCCGCCGGCGAGCGCCGGGCCGACCGCGGCGACGGCCACGAGCAGTCCCACCGCCGTCGCCACGACCGGCGGCAGCCCGGCCACCGGCCGGGCGAGGGTGTAGGCGGCGGTCAGCCAGCCGCGCACCAGCCGGCTGCCGGCCGGGTCGGTGCCGCCGTGCCAGCGCGACCACGCGACGAGGTACTCGTCCCTGCTCAGCACGCCGCGGCCCCCCGCTCCACGGCGGGGACGGGCGGGATCGGCTCCCGCACGGCCGGCCGGCACAGCTCCACCCCGGTTTCGTACCAGCCCGCGGCGCATGAGCGGCCACCGGCGCTGGGTAGGGGGTCCGCATGGCCCCGCCGAACAGTGACGCCGCCGTCGTCGACGTGCTCCGCCGGGTCGACCGGCTCACCGCCCCGCTCGTCCGCCACCTGGGCCGGCCCCCGGCGCTGCCGCAGGCCGAGCGCGACGAGTGGTGGGCGCACTCCGTCGGCCGTCTGGCCGCCGGGGTCTCGGCAGCGCCACGGTTCCTCGGGAAGCTCGCCGACGTGCTGCCGCTGCAGAACACCGTCGGCGCGGCCGCGCAGGCGGTCGTCGTCCTCGGCGTGGCCGGGGAGCACGGCGTCTCCGACCCCGCCGAGCGGGTGGCCCTCATGGCCCGGGTGCTGCTCGACCGCGACCTGCCCCTCGACCGGGTCCGGCCGCTGCTGGACCGCAGCCGTGGCACCTACACCGAGGCAGCGCTCGGTGCCCGGGAGGAGCGCACCGGGCTGCGCGGCGCCGCGCGCACGATGTGGCGGGCCGCCCGCCTCCTCAGCCGCATCGACGACGCCCTCGACGCCCGGCCCAAGGGCGGGCTGGGAGCCCGGGCGCTGTCGAACCTGCCGGTCGTCGGCGTGCTGGGCGGTTACGCCGCCGAGCGGCAGGGCCTGCGCCGTGCCGCCGCCGAGGCGGCCACGCTGGCCGGGCGGCCGGCGGCGGTCAGCTGACCGCGACCCCGGCTTCCCGGTCCCGCTGCAGAGGCCCGCGGCGAGCCGGTGGGTCGTGGGGGGCCGCGGGGCCCGTCGTGAGGTTGGCGAACACCTCGCGGGTCGCCGTCGACCGGTTCATGGTGATGAAGTGGATGCCGGGCACCCCCTCGTCGAGCAGCGTGCGGCACATCGCCGTCGCCACCTCGACGCCGTACGCGCGCACCGCCGCCCTGTCCTCGGGCCGGTCGCCGTCCAGCTCGGCGAACCGCGCGGCCAGCTCCTCGGGGAACGCCTGGCCGGAGAGCTGGACGATGCGCGCGATCTGCCGGGCGTTGGTCACCGGCATGACCCCGGCGATGATCGGCACGTCGCAGCCGGCGGCGGCGACCCGGTCGCGCATGCGGAGGTAGTCCTCGGTGCGGAAGAACATCTGGGTGATCGCGTAGTCGGCGCCGGCGCGGCACTTGGCCACGAACATCTCGACGTCGCTGTCGAAGTCCGGAGACCGCGGGTGGCGCTCGGGGAAGGCCGCGACGCCGACGGAGAAGTCACCGATCGACCGGATCAGCTCCACCAGTTCCGCGGCGTAGCTGAGCCCCTCCGGGTGTGCGACCCACTCCGCCTGGGGGTCCGCCCCCGGCGGATCGCCGCGCAGGGCCAGCAGGTTGCGCACTCCCGCCGCGGCCAGCCGGCTCACCACGTGCCGCAGCTCGGCGACGCTGTGGTCGACGGCCGTCAGGTGCGCCAACGGCGTCATCGTCGTCTCGGTGGCGATCCGCTCGGTGACCGACACCGTGCCCTCGCGGGTGCTGCCGCCGGCCCCGTAGGTCACCGACACGAAGGACGGCTGCAGCCGCTCCAGCTCGCGCAGCGCCGTCCACAGCTGCTGCTCGCCCTCGACCGTCTTCGGCGGGAAGAACTCGAAGGACCACGTGGGCCCGCCCTGGGCCAGCAGCTCGCGGACGGTCCGGGTCATGGCTCTGCACCTTACGAGGGCCTGCTCCACGAACCGCCCGAGCACCGGTGCATCCAGCGGCCCGCCCGGCTCCGAAGAGCCGATCGCACCGCAACGAGGAGGCCACCGGCATGACCCCGCACCCCCTGCCCGGACCCGGGCGGCAGCGCCCTGATCAACAGCGCCCCACCCGGTGGGGCGATACTGACCCGGTGATCTCCGGGGCGGCGCGCCGCCAGTCCGCGCCCCCGCCACCGGCGCCGCTGAGCAGCGCGCCGCTCGCCAGCGCCGACCTGCCGCGCATCCGCAGCGCGGTGGCGGCCGCGCTGACCGGCTTCCTGGAGGAGCAGCGCGCCGTCCTCACCGGCATGGACCCGTCCCTGGGTCCGGTGGTCGACGAGGTGACCGCCGTGGCCGACGGCGGCAAGCGGCTGCGCCCCGCGTTCGCCTACTGGGGCTGGCGCGGCGCGGTGGAGACCGTCTCCGGCCCCGCCGAGGACGACGCCGCGGTGCTGCGCGCCGTCGCCGCGCTGGAGTTCGTGCACGCCAGCGCCCTGGTCCACGACGACGTCATGGACGGCGCGGTGACCCGCCGCGGCCGGCCGGCCACCCACGTCGGCTTCACCGCCCGCCACGGCGACAGCGGCCTGGCCGGCGACGCGGCGACCTTCGGCGTGGGCGCGGCCATCCTCGTCGGCGACCTCGCGCTGGTCTGGTCCGACGAGCTGCTGCGCCGCTCCGGCATCTCCGCCCCCGCGCTGGCCCGCGCCCGGTCGGTCTGGGACACCATGCGCACCGAGGTCACCGCGGGGCAGTACCTCGACCTCCTGCGCGCGGCCGGCGGCCTGCCCGGTGCCGAGGGCGCGCTGACCGTGGCCCGCTACAAGAGCGCCGGATACACCGTGCAGCGCCCGCTGCAGCTGGGTGCCGCGCTGGCCGGCGCCGGTCCCCGGGCGGCCGACGTCTACACGGCCATCGGCCTGCCGCTGGGAGAGGCCTTCCAGTTGCGCGACGACGTCCTCGGCGTCTTCGGCGACCCGGCCGTCACCGGCAAGTCCGTCGACGACGACCTGCGCGAGGGCAAGCGCACCCTGCTGGTGGCCCTGGCCGAGGAGGAGGCGGACGATGCCGGCCGGCGGCTGCTGGCCGAGTGCCTGGGCAACGCCGACTGCGACGCCGCCGACCTGGACGCGCTGCGCGCGCTGATCGAGACCACGGGTGCCCGCACCCGGGTCGAGCAGCGCATCGCCGAGCAGACCGCCCGCGCACGCGCCGCCATCGCCGAGGCACCGATCGCCGAGGAGGCCCGGGCCGCCCTCGACGCGCTCGCGGTCGCCGCGACCTCCCGCACCGCCTGACGGCCGGCGAGCACCGTGCGAGTCGTCCCCGGGCGCACCGACCGCGTCGTCGTCGTCGGCGCGGGCCTCGCCGGGCTGTCGGCCGCCCTGCGGCTGCGCGGCGCCGGTCGCGAGGTCACCGTCGTCGAGCGCGGCCCCGGCCCCGGCGGTCGCGCCGGCGTGCTCACCGACCGCGGCTACACCCTCGACACCGGCCCGTCGGTGTTCACCGCGCCCGAGCTGGTCGCCGACACCCTCGCCGCGGTCGGCGAGAAGCTCGACGACCGGCTCGACCTGGTCCCCCTGACCACCTCCTACCGGGCCCGGTACGCCGACGGCTCGCACCTCGACGTGCACGCCGACCCGGATGCCTTCGCCGCCGAGGTGGCGGCGCTGTGCGGCCCGGGCGAGGCCGCGGCGCTGCGCCGCTACCTCGCCGACCTGGCCGACCTGTACCGGCTGCAGCTGCGCACCTTCATCGACCGCAACCTCGACGGCCCGCTGGACCTGCTCGGCCCCGAGCTGGTCGAGCTGGCCCGCCGGGGCGGCTTCGGCCGGCTGTCCCGGCACGTCGAGCGGCACTTCACCGACGACCGGCTGCGCCGGCTGTTCAGCTTCCAGGCCCTCTACGCCGGGGTCTCGCCCTACCGCGCGATCGCCGCCTACGCCGTGATCGCCCAGCTCGACATCGGCGCCGGCGTCTGGCACCCGGTCGGCGGCATCGGCGCCGTCCCCCGGGCCCTGGCCGCGGCGGCCGCCGACGCCGGGGTCGCCCTGCGGTACCGCACCTCGGTCGAGCGGCTCGACGTCAGCGGCGACCGGGTCACCGGCGTGCTGCTGGACGACGGCGAGCGGCTGCCCGCCGACGCCGTCGTCGTGACCGCCGACGCGCCGCACACCCTCGTGCCCGGGCTGCGCGGACCGCGCCGGCCGGTCTACTCGCCCAGCTGCGTCGCCTTGCACCTCGGCGTCCGCGCGGAGCTGCCGGGGCAGGCGCACCACACGATCAGCTTCGGGGCCTCGTGGCGGCAGGTCTTCGACGAGCTCACCCGCGACGGCCGGCCGATGAGCGACCCGAGCCTGCTGATCAGCATGCCCTCGGTCACCGACCGGTCGCTGGCGCCCGGGGGCGGGCAGGTGCTCAGCGTCGTCGCCCCCACGCCCAACCTCGACCGGCGCAGCGGCGGCAACCCGGACCTGGACTGGACGTCGCTGGCACCCCGCTACCGCGAGGAACTGCTGGCGGCGCTGGAGGCGCGCGGGTACACCGGGGTGTCCGACGCGATCGAGGTGGAGCACATCGACACCCCGCTGACCTGGGCCGCGCAGGGCATGGCCGCCGGGACGCCGTTCGCGCTGGCGCACACCTTCGGCCAGACCGGGCCCTTCCGGCCGCCGACCCTGCCGCGGCGGGGGCCGGAGAACGTCGTCCTCGCCGGGTCGTCGGTGCAGCCCGGCGTCGGCGTCCCCATGGTCGTCATCAGCGGCCGGCTGGCCGCGGAGCGGATCACGGGGAGGATCGACGGATGACGCTGGTCGAGCCCCCGCCCACCCGCGAGCAGCAGCAGGCACAGCTCACCGCCGCCTACCGGCACTGCGCGGCGATCGCCGCCCGGCACGGCAAGAGCTACCACCTGGCCACCCGGCTGCTCACCGCCGACCGGCGGCCAGCGGTGCACGCGCTCTACGCCGCGGCCCGGACCGCCGACGACCTGGTCGACCACCCCGGCGCCGACCCCGAGCGCGACCTCGGGGACTGGTCGCGCGCGGTGCTCGCGGAGCTGGAGGCCGGCTGGTCGGCGGACCCGGTGCGCCTGGCGCTGGTGCACACCTACCGCCGGTACGCCATCGACGTCGACCACCTCGTCGACTTCCTCGCCGCCATGACCAGCGACCTGACGGTCACCGGCTACGCCGACCTGGACGCGCTGGACCGCTACATGTGGGGCTCGGCGTCGGTGATCGGGCTGCAGGTGCTGCCGGTGCTGGGCACCGCGCCCGGCGTCCTCCGCGAGGAGGCCGCGCCGCACGCCATCGCTCTCGGCGAGGCCTTCCAGCTGACCAACTTCTGCCGCGACGTCGCCGAGGACGTCGACCGCGGCCGGGTCTACCTGCCCGCCGACCTGATGGCCGCGCACGGCGTCACCCGGGAGCAGCTGGCGGACAAGCGGCACGACGCCCGGTTCGAGGCCCTGATGCGGGAGATGGTGGCCGTCGTGCGCCGCCGCTACGACGACGCCGCCCCCGGCACGCCCCTGCTGGCGCCGGCGTCCCGCGACTGCGTCCGCGCCGCCACCGCCCTCTACGGCGGGATCCTCGACGAGATCGAGCGCGCGGGCTACCGGGTGCTCGACCGCCGGGTGCGGGTGTCGAGGCCGCGGCGCCTGGCGGTGTTCGCCCGCCGGTTGACCGCCGCCCAGCTGGCCAGGGTCAGGGTGACCATGGCGAAGCCGAAGAGCAGGTCCTCCACCGGCGCGTAGGCGATCCGCGGCCCCCAGATGGTGTCCGGGTCGTAGGTGACCACCTCCAGGCCGGTGAGCACGCCGTTCATCAGCAGCTGGAAGAACACGATGATCGCGTAGGCGACCCAGAAGACCCGCCGGGTCACCATGCGGGTGCCGAGCACGGCCAGGTCGACGACGAGGACGCCGACGACGGCGACGACCGCCAGTGCGGAGTAGCTCACCGGGCCCCCTCCGGCCGCGGGTCGGCCTCCTCGGCCGGGTAGCCGGCGTCCCAGCCCGTCACCCGCCGCACCGCCTCCAGCGCCAGGACCGCGCACAGCGGCACGACGAGGAAGAACAGCACCTCCTCGACCGGGATCCCCCCGGGCAGGCGGACGTCGAGGGTCAGCGCCCCCGAGTAGTCCCAGTGGCCCTGCGCGATGGCGTACAGCACCCACACCACGAAGACGGTGAACTCCGGGACGACGGCGAGCAGCAGCCGGCGCCAGCGCGCGTACACCCGCACCCGGAGCAGCAGCTCCAGGGGCGCGGTCACCACCAGGCACCCGGCCAGCAGGGCCAGGTAGGTCAGGGAGCCCACACGACCAGCTTCCGCGCGCCACCCCGGCCCGGATGCACGCTCAGAAGGCCAGGGCCTGGGCGCGGCGGGTGACCTCGGTGTGCCGGTCGCCGCGCAGCGCCTGCACGGGGGTGCCCGGCAGCGTGTCGTCGGCGCGGAACAGCCACGCGAAGACCTCCTCGTCGCCGAACCCGCCGTCCTTGAGCACGGTGATCAGCCCGGGCAGGTGCTTGAGCACCTGGCCGTCCTGGAGGAAGTCCGCCGGGATGCGGCTGTTGCCGCTGCCGGGCACGGCCATGAGCTTGTGCTCGCGCAGCAGCTGCCGGACCCGGTTCGGCGAGACCCCCAGGGCCTCGGCGACCTCCGCGGGGGTGAGCGTCTCCATAGGCTCCGAGCCTATGGCGCACCCCGAGGACCCACCCACCCCGGACCCGCGATCGGTCCCCGCGCGTGACCGGGGCGGCCCCGGAGCGCCCGTGCAGCGCCGCCGCGGCGAGGAGCTGCCCGACGACCCCGACAGCCGGCCGGAGCTGCTCGACCCGGAGGCGCTGGAGCGCCGTGCCCGCGACCTGCTGCCCGCCGAGGTCTTCGACTACTACGCCGGCGGAGCCGAGGGCGAGACGACGCTGCGCGAGGCGACGCCGGCCTGGCGCGCCTGGCGGTTGCGGCCGCGGGTGCTGACCGGCGTCTCGGCGGTCCGGCTGCGCACCACCCTGCTCGGCACCGAGGTGGCCACCCCGGTCGGCGTCGCGCCGTGGGCCTACCAGGGCCTGGCCCACCCCGACGGCGAGCGGGCCACCGCGCGCGGGGCGGCCGCCGCCGGTGCGCTGATGACCGTGTCGACGTCGGCCACCACCGGGCTGGCCGACGTGGCCGCCGTCGAGCCGGCCGGGCCGCGCTGGTTCCAGCTCTACCGGCTGCACTCCCCCGCGCACACCGACGACCTGGCCCGCCGCGCCGGCGAGGCCGGCTACCGGGCACTCGTGCTCACCGTCGACCTGCCGGTGTTCGGCCGCCGGCTGCGCGAGGCCGCGCACGGCTTCGCGCTGCCCGCCGGCCTGCCGGTGCCCAACCGCCCCGACGGCACGGTGCCCGCGCTGGACAGCCCGGTCTGGACGCTCGACGACGTCGCCCGCTTCGGCCGGCTCTCCGGGCTGCCCGTCGTCGTGAAGGGGGTGCTGCGCGGGGACGACGCCGCCGCCTGCGTGGCCGCGGGGGCCGCCGCGGTGTGGGTGTCCGCGCACGGCGGGCGGCAGGCCGACCCCGTCGTCGCCACCGCGCACGCGCTCCCCGAGGTGGTCGAGGCCGTCGGGGGCACCGCGGAGGTGTACGTCGACGGCGGGGTGCGGGCCGGCTCCGACGTCCTCACCGCGCTGGCCCTGGGCGCCCGGGCGGTGTTCGTCGCCCGCCCGGCGATCTGGGGCCTGGCCACCGGCGGTGCCGACGGCGTCCGCGCCGTCCTGGACGGCCTGTCCGCCCAGCTGACCACCACGATGACCCTCTGCGGTCTGGACGACGTCACCGCCGTCCCGCGGGACACCGTGACACCCGCTCCCGGTACCCTCGACCGCGGGCCGTGACTGGCGCATCGAGGTGGGACGGACCACCGGGGAGCGGCCTGCAACCCCCCGCCGGGCGCCTGGGCATCCACTCCGACGACGCCACGCAGGAGCCTGCCATGACGCACGCTGCCCCTTCCTCCGCAACGCCCTTCGACGCCTCCGCCGCCAGCACCGCCTACCGGGCCGCCCTGGAGGTCATCTCCTCGGTCGAGCCGCGGGTCGCCGACGCGATCAGCAGCGAGCTGGCCGACCAGCGGGCGTCGCTGAAGCTGATCGCCAGCGAGAACTACGCCAGCCCCGCGGTGCTGCTCACCATGGGCAACTGGTTCAGCGACAAGTACGCCGAGGGCACCGTCGGCCACCGCTTCTACGCCGGCTGCCAGAACGTCGACACCGTCGAGGCGCTGGCCGCCGAGCACGCCCGCGAGCTGTTCGGCGCCCCGTACGCCTACGTGCAGCCGCACTCGGGCATCGACGCGAACCTCGTCGCCTTCTGGGCCGTGCTGGCCACCCGCGTCGAGTCCCCGGCGCTGGAGCGGGTCGGCGCCAAGCACGTCAACGACCTCTCCGACGAGGACTGGACGGCGCTGCGCCGCGCGCTGGGCGACCAGCGGATGCTCGGGATGAGCCTGGACGCCGGCGGCCACCTCACTCACGGCTTCCGCCCGAACATCAGCGGCAAGATGTTCGCCCAGTCCTCCTACGGCACCGACCCGGCGACCGGGCTGCTCGACTACGACGCCGTCCGGGCCCGGGCGAAGGAGTTCAAGCCGCTGATCCTGATGGCCGGCTACTCCGCCTACCCGCGGCGGGTCGACTTCGCGAGGATGCGCGAGATCGCCGACGAGGTCGGCGCCACCCTCGTCGTCGACATGGCCCACTTCGCCGGCCTGGTGGCCGGGAAGCTGTTCACCGGCGACTTCGACCCGGTGCCGCACGCGCACGTCGTCACGAGCACCAGCCACAAGTCGCTGCGCGGCCCCCGCGGCGGGTTCGTGCTCGCCCAGCCCGAGTACGCCGACGCGGTCGACCGCGGCTGCCCCATGGTGCTCGGCGGCCCGCTGCCGCACGTCATGGCCGCCAAGGCCGTCGCGTTGGCCGAGGCCCGGCGCCCGGAGTTCGCCGGCTACGCCCGGGCCGTCGCCGACAACGCGCAGACCCTCGCCGAGGGGCTCTCCCGCCGCGGCGCGACGCTGGTCACCGGCGGCACCGACAACCACATCGTGCTCATCGACGTCACCTCCTTCGGGCTGACCGGCCGCCAGGCGGAGTCCGCGCTGCTCGACGCGGGCATCGTGACCAACCGCAACGCCGTCCCGGCCGACGTCAACGGCGCCTGGTACACCTCCGGTGTCCGGATCGGCACCCCGGCGCTGACCAGCCGCGGGTTCGGCGCCGCCGAGTTCGACCGGGTGGCCGAGCTGATCACCGACGTGCTGTCGGCGACGACGCCGACCACGACCCGGGACGGCAGCCCGTCGAAGGCGAAGTACGCGACGGACGAGGGCCTGGCCGACAAGACCCGCGCCGCCGCGGCCGAGCTGCTCGCCGCCCACCCGCTCTACCCGGGCCTCGACCTGAGCTGACGGGCTCCCCGGCGACGCCACGCGGGCCGGCGGGACCCCTGGGACTGCTGGTCCGGCCGGGAGTCCCACCGGCGCGTGCGGGGCCGCCCGCGCCCCCGGCGCTCCTACACTCGGGCGCGTGGACACCGCCGTGACCGATCCCGTGGTGGGGATGGTCCTCGAGGGGCGCTACCGCCTCGAGGAGCGGCTGGCCCGCGGCGGCATGTCCACCGTCTACGCCGCCACCGACCTGCGCCTGGACCGCACCGTCGCGGTGAAGGTGATGGCCGAGCACCTGATGCACGATCCGTCCTTCGTCGACCGGTTCACCCGGGAGGCGCGGGCGGCGGCGATGCTCAGCCACCCCAACGTGGTGAGCGTCAGCGACCAGGGCAGCGACCAGGGCCTGGTGTTCCTGGTGATGGAGCTGGTCCGCGGCCGCACCCTGCGCGACCTGCTGCAGGCCCGCGGCCGGCTGACCGTCGGGGAGGCCTTCGCCGTCCTCGAGCCGGTCCTGTCCGGGCTGGCAGCCGCTCACCGGGCGGGCATCGTGCACCGCGACATCAAGCCCGAGAACGTGCTGATCGGGCACGACGGCGTGGTGAAGGTCGCCGACTTCGGTCTGGCCCGCGCGGTCGCCGGCACCGGGCAGACCAGCCACACCGGCGGGGTCCTCATCGGCACGGTCGCCTACCTGTCCCCCGAGCAGCTCGAGCGCGGCAGGGCCGACGCCCGCAGCGACGTCTACGCCGCCGGCATCGTGCTGTTCGAGATGCTGACCGGCCACCCGCCCTTCGGCGGCGACACCCCGCTCGCGGTGGCCTACCAGCACGTGCACCACGACGTCCCCACGCCGTCGGACGAGGTCCCCGGGCTGGCCTGGCAGGTCGACGAGCTCGTCGCCCGCACGACCCGCCGCGACCCCGTGGTGCGGCCGCTGGACGCCGGCGCCTTCCTGGCCGACCTCGAGGACGTCCGCTCCGACGTGGGCATCCCCCGCGTCCCCGTGCCCACCGGCCGCAGCTCGGCCGGGCCGGACACCCTGCGCCCGACCAACCGGCCGACCCGCCTCCGGGCGACCGGTCCGCAGCGCCACCCCAGTGCGCCCGGCGACGGCACGGAGGTCCTCGGTGGCCGCCCGCGGAGCGCGCGGACCAGCATGCTGCCCGGGATGGGCGCCGGCCCCACGACCGACGTCGCCGGGGCCCGGCCGACCCCGCCGCGGCCCCGGCCAGGCGTGCCCGACTCGGTCCGCCGGCGACGGGCCCGGCTGGCCGTCGCGGTCGTCCTGCTGTTGGCGATCACCGCCGGCTCGGTCGGCTGGTGGTTCGGCTCCGGGCGGTGGACGACGGTGCCCCCGCTCGCCGGCCTGGACCGGGAGGCCGCCATCGGCCAGCTCCAGGAGGCCGGGCTCGGGCTGGGCAGCGTCGAGGAGGTCTTCGACGAGATCGTCCCCGTCGACCAGGTCATCTCCGCCGACCCCGACGGTGGCGATGCGATCCGCGGCACCGACGTCGACCTCGTCGTCTCCCTGGGCCCCGAGCGGTTCACCGTGGACGGGGACTGGGTGGGGCAGCCGATCGAGGACGTCCGCGCCGCCTGGGAGGAGGCGCAGCTGGCGCTGGCCTTCACCGAGGTCCAGGACTACGACCAGGTCGTCCCGGTCGGGCACGTCACCGGCTTCGATCCCCGGCCGGGCACCGAGCTGCCCCGCGACAGCGCCGTCACCGTCTACGTCAGCCGCGGCCCCGCCCCGGTCGCCGTCCCGGACGTGATCGGGCAGACCGCCGACGGGGCGCAGGGCGTGCTCGAGCAGCTCGGATTCACCGTCGAGCGCGACTCCGGCCGCAGCCCCGACGTCGACGCCGGCGAGGTCATGACCGTGACGCCCGGCGCCGGCACCGAGGCCCCGTTCGGCAGCACGGTCGTCATCCAGGTGTCCGAGGGCCTGCCGCAGGTCACGGTGCCGGACGTGACCGGCCAGGACGTCGCGAGCGCGACGGCCGAGCTGGAGGACCTGGGCCTGAAGGTCGACGTCAGCACGTTCATCGCGGGCTCGACCGTCCGGATCCAGAACCCCCGCGCCGGCCAGGTCGTCGACTGGGGGACGACGATCCGCCTGCTCACGGCCTTCTGAGGGAGCACGTGCGCGCACCCCGCGTCGCGCCGCCCGTCGGCGCGCACATCCAGATCAGGGGCGGCCTGGCCAAGGGCGGGCTGCCGTACACCGACGCCACGCGCGCCCGGGCCGTGCAGGTCTTCGTGGGCAACCCCCGCGGCTGGAAGCTCACTCCCGGCACCCCCGCGCAGGACTCCGCCTTCACCGCCGGGTGCGCGGAGCGCGGCGTGCCGTCGTTCGTGCACACGCCGTTCCTGGTGAACGTCGGCTCCCCCACCGAGGCCACCGTCGAGGCCTCGATCGCGAGCATCGCGCACAACCTGGCCCGCGGCGCCGAGCTCGGCTGCGCGGGGGTCGTGGTGCACGCCGGTTCCGCGGTGGGCGAGGACCGGTACGAGGCCGCGCTCCGGCAGCTGCGCGAGCGCCTGCTGCCGGTGCTCGACACCGCCCCCGCCGACGGCCCCCGGCTGCTGATCGAGCCGACCGCCGGCGGCGGCAGGTCGCTGGCCGCCACCGTCGAGGACCTCGGCCCCTACCTCGCGGCGCTGGACATGCACCCCCTGGTCGGCGTCTGCTTCGACACCTGCCACGCCTGGGCCGCCGGGCACGACCTGGCCACCCCCGGCGGCATGACCGCGACCCTGGACGCGCTGGAGGCGGTCGTGGGGCCCGGCCGGCTCGGCCTGGTGCACGCCAACGACTCCCTCGACGGCTGCGGCTCCCGCCGGGACCGGCACGCGACGATCGGCGAGGGCTCGATCGGGGTCGCACCCTTCGCCGAGCTGCTGGCCCATCCCGCGACGTCCGGCGTCCCGGTCGTCGTCGAGACACCCAGCGAGGCCGACGGCACGCCGTGGGGCGGGCACGCCCGGGACATCGCCCTGCTCTGCGCCCTCCGCGACGGCTCCGCACACCCGGCGGGCGGTGACGCCGCCGCCTGACAGTGAGGATGTGGAGGACGGAGTCACCCCGGCGGGTCTGACTCTCCGCCTGACCGACGCTTGGCTGTCTTTGGCTGGATTCGTCGAT
>NZ_JBJNRJ010000046.1:0-42265 GCF_046233715.1 Trujillonella humicola
TCAAGCGCCGCCTGGCTCGCATCGTCTTCAACCTGCTTCGACCGACCGACACCGCGGCTGGAACGTGCCTTCCAGCCGCGGCTTGACATAGGAGCAACGGGTGACCACCGCCGTCCGCCCGCCCGTGGGGGAGCTGCTGCGCGACTGGCGCCGCCGGCGCCGGCTCTCCCAGCTCGACCTGGCCAGCGACGCCGGCGTCTCGACGCGGCACCTCAGCTTCGTCGAGACCGGCCGCGCGCGGCCCAGCCGGGACATGGTGCTGCACCTGGCCGAGCAGCTGGAGGTACCGCTGCGGGAGCGCAACGAGCTCCTGCTCGCGGCCGGCTTCGCCCCCGCGTACGGGCAGCGCGGCCTCGACCACCCCGACATGGCCGCGGTCACCCGCGCCCTGGACCTGGTGCTGCGCGCCTACGAGCCCTACCCGGCGCTGGTGGTCGACCGCGCGTGGGAGCTCGTGATGGCCAACGCGACCGTCGCGCTGCTCACCGAGGGCGTGGCCGCGCACCTGCTCGAGCCGCCGGTCAACGTCCTGCGGCTGAGCCTGCACCCCGACGGGCTCGCCCCGCGGATCGGCAACCTGCCGCAGTGGCGGGCGCACGTGCTGCACCGGCTGGGCCGCGAGGTGGAGCTGACCGGCGATCCCGCGCTGGCGGCGCTGCACCGGGAGCTGGCCGCCCTGCCCGGCGGTACCGACCGGACGACGCCCGACGGCATCGTCGTCCCGCTGCGGCTGCGCACCGGCGCGGGCGTGCTGTCGTTCGTCGGCACGGTGACCACCTTCGGCACCGCCGTCGACGTGACGGCGGCCGAGCTCAGCGTGGAGGCGTTCCTGCCGGCCGACACCGCGACGGCCGACGCGCTGCGGGCCGCGTCAGCCGGCTGAGTCCTCCGCCCGGCCGGCCCCGTCCTCCGCCTGCGCGGCCCTGTCCTCCGCCTCCAGCTCGCGGGTGGCCATGCCGCCGTGGCCGCCCTCGTCGTGCTGGCCCGGGCGCAGGTTGTTGCCCTCGGTCTCGTTCGCCTCGCGGGGTTCGCTCATGGGTCCAGCCTGCCCCGTGACCGGGGGACCGCGCTCACAGGACGTCGAACTCGTTGGAGGCGGCCCCGCCGGACAGCAGCGCGTAGCCGGGACCGCGGTCGAAGAACGGCTCGTCCCCGGTGCGGGCGGCCCGCAACCGGTCGCGCAGCGCCGTCGTGGCCTCCTCGTCGGCGCTGCCGTCGTCCCGGACGACGACGCCGTAGTCCTCGCGGGCGCCGGCCACCGACACCTTGCGCCAGGCGATGTCGCGCAGCACCTCAACGACCGGCCGGTCCAGCGGATCGCCCCAGCCCCCGCCGCCGGTGGTGCGGATCCGCACGACGGTGCCGGCGGGCAGCGGCTCGGCGTCGGCGAGCGCGTCGACCTCGTGCTCGTCCGGGCCGCCCGGGTCCACCGTGATCGAGAACGGCCGCCCGGCCCTGCCGCCGTTCACGCCCCAGCAGGCGAGGATCGAGCGGTCGGCGATGGACATGAAGTGCGCGTCGCGCAGCACCCGGATGTGCTTCTCGTAGCCGCAACCCCCGCGGTAGCGCCCCGGTCCGCCGGAGTCCACCGCCAGGCCCAGCCGCTCCACCCGCAGCGGGAAGCGGGACTCGGTGAACTCCGTCGGCAGGTTCCGCGAGTCCGGGACGACGTGGATGGTGTCCTCGCCGTCGGCGTAGTACCGGCCGCCCGAGCCCCCGCCGAGCACCTCGCGCATCAGGTAGGGCTGCCCGTCGTGATCGGTGCCGTAGACGCCGGTGTAGCGGATCGTCTCCTGGTCGGCCGGCATCCGGCCGCCGGTGGCCTTGGCCAGCACGCCGGCCAGCACGCCCAGCAGCCGCAGGATGACGAAGGTCCGGGCGTTGGTCGGGGCCGGGAAGATCGGGGTGAGCAGGGTCCCCTTCTCCGGGAACCGCATCTCGATCAGCGGGACGACGCCCTCGTTGACGTCCAGCTGGGCCATCCGCTCCGGCGTCGCGGCGAGGTTGCGCAGGATCGGCGCCAGCCACTTCTTGAGGAAGTTGCCGTCGGCGTAGTCGCCGCAGTGGTTGATCGGGCCCTTGGCCTGGGGGCCGGTGCCGGTGAAGTCGATGACCAGCGGGACCTCGGCGGTGGAGTCCATGGTGAGCGTGATCCGCTGCCGGTGGAGCTGGGGCTGCTCGACCCCGTCGTGCTCGGCGTAGTCCTCCCACACGTAGGTGCCGTCGGGGATCTGCGACAGGATCTCCCGCCGGTAGACCTCGGTCGACCCGGCCAGGATCGCCTCGAAGCACGCCTCGACCGCGGCCACGCCGTACCGGTCGAACAGCTCGCCCAGCCGCCGTGCCCCGGCCAGGCAGGCCGAGCACTCGGCGTCGAGGTCGGCGGCCAGGGAGTCGGGCATCCGCGAGTTGCGCGTCATGATCTTCAGCGCGCTCTCGTTGGGCACCCCGCGGTCCCACAGCTTGATCGGCGGGACCATCAGGCCCTCCTCGAACACCGAGGTGGCCGCCGAGGGCATCGAGCCGGGCACCGCGCCGCCGATGTCGTCGTGGTGGCCGAAGGCCTGCACGAAGGCGACGACCTCCGGCCGGCCGGTCTCGGGGTCGCCCGCGAAGACCGGCACGGTGACGCACAGGTCGGGCAGATGGCCGATCCCGCCCTCGGAGAGGTAGACGTCGTTGTGGAAGTAGACGTCGCCGACGTTCATGGTCTCGATCGGGTAGTCGCGCACCACGGGCTGCACCAGCGCCGAGTACGAGCGGCCGGTGAGCTTGCGCATCTGCCGGTCGTGGATCCCGGCGCGGAAGTCGTGGGCGTCCCGGATCATCGGCGATCTCGACGTCCGCCCGATCGCCGTCTCCACCTCGCGCTCGATCGCCGCGAGGGTGCCGGCGACGATCTCGACGAGGACGGGGTCGGCCTCGACCTTCTGCTGGCCGGTTCCGCCGGAGTGGCCGTTCTGGCTGGTCATCGGTCGGACTCCTTCGTCAGCAGCAGGTTGCCGTGCGCGTCGACGGTGGCGGCGAAACCCGGGTGCACCGGGACGGTGGACCCGAACTCCTCGATGATGGCCGGTCCGGCCACGACGTCCTCCGGTGCGAGCCGGGTCCGGTCGTAGGTGGGGGTGTCGGTCCAGTCGTCGAAGAAGACCCGCCGGGAGCCCGTGACGGCCCGGTCCGTCCCGCCCTCGGCCGGGGGCAGCTCGACGAGGTCGGGACGGCGGATCGGCCCGATGCCGCTCACCCGCAGGTTCACCCACTCCACGGCCTGGCGCGGGTCGTCGGCGAAGTCGTAGCCGTAGAGCTGCCGGTGCGCGGCGTGGAACTGCTCGGCGGCCTGGTCGATCGCCGCCCGGTCCAGGTCCCCGTCGGTGACCGGCACGCGCACCTCGAACGCCTGCCCGACGTAGCGCAGGTCCGCCGTCCGCTGCATCCGCTGGTCGGCGCGGGCGAAGCCCTCGCCGTCGAGGGCGGAGCGGGCGCGGTCCTCCAGGCCGGCGAACACGGTGCGCACCCGGTCCAGGTCGAGGTCGGCGTGCCTGGACACCACGGTCTGCACGTAGTCGTTGCGGACGTCGACGGTGAGCAGGCCGAACGCGCTGACGTTGCCCGGGTTCGGTGGCACCAGCGTGCGGGGGAGGCCCAGGACGTCCATGAGCCGGCAGGCCAGCAGCGAGCCGGAGCCGCCGAACGTGGTGAGCGTGAAGTCGCGGACGTCGAGGCCGCGGGCGACCGTCACCTGGCGCAGGGCGTTGGCCTGGTTCCACGCCGAGATCTCCAGGATCCCGGTGGCGGTGCGCTCGAGGGAGAGGTCGAGCTGCTCGCCCAGGCGCTCCAGCCCCGCCCGGGCGGCGTCCACCGACAGCGGGATCTCCCCGCCCAGCAGGTGCGGGGGGATGCGGCCGAGGACGACGTGGGCGTCGGTGACCGTCGGCCGGTCGCCGCCCGCGGGGTAGCACATGGGGCCGGGGTCGGCGCCGGCCGACTGCGGGCCGACCTTGAGCGAGCCCTCCGGGGACAGCCAGGCGATCGAGCCCCCGCCGGCGCCGACGGTGACGACGTCGATCATCGGGATCTTGCTCGGGTAGTCGCCGACCGAGCCCTCGGTGGTCAGCGTCGGCTCGCCGTCGACGACGACCGTGACGTCGGTCGAGGTGCCGCCGCCGTCGCAGGTCAGCACCCGGTCGAAGCCGGCCGCCCCGGCGATCAGCGCGGCTCCCAGCGCTCCGGCGGCCGGGCCGGAGAGCATCGTGGTGATCGGCTGGTGCACGACCTCCTCGGCCGACAGCACCCCGCCGTTGCTCTTCATCACGTAGAACGGCACGCCCGGGGCGATCTCGTCCAGGCGGGTGCGGATGTTGGTCACGTAGGCGCCGACCTTCGGCTTGACCGCCGCGTCGACCAGGGTGGTGACCGACCGCTCGTACTCGCGGTACTCGCGCAGCACCTCGCTGGACAGCGACACCACCGCGCCGGGCAGTTCCTCGCGCAGCACGTCGAGCATGGCCCGTTCGTGCGCGTCGTTCGCGTAGGCGTGCAGGAAGCAGACGCCGACGGTGGTGATCCCGGCGTCGCGGAAGAACCGGGCGGCGGCGCGCGCGTCGTCGACGTCGAACGGCCGCACCTCCTCGCCCTTGACGTCGAGCCGGCCGCGCACCGTGCGGACCAGGTCGGCCGGCACGATCCGCGGCGGCTTCACCCAGAAGTAGCTGTTGCCGTAGCCGTCGGGCACTGACTGGCGGGCGATCTCCAGCACCGACTCGTAGCCCTCGGTGGTGATGAAGCCGATCCGGTCGAGCTTGCCCTCGAGCAGCTGGTTGGTCGCGACCGTCGTCCCGTGGCTGACGGCGGTGACCGACCCGCCGGTCAGGTCCATCAGGTCGAGCACCTTGCGGACGCCGGCGAGGAAGCCCTCGGCGGGGTCGGCCGGCGTGGACGGCGTCTTGGTGGTGGTGGTCCGGCCGGTCTGCTCGTCCACCGCGACGACGTCGGTGAACGTGCCCCCGGTGTCGATGCCGATCCGGATCCGGCGCGCGGGCGCTGCGGTCATGGAGAGAAACCTTAGCGTTGAGGTACCTGTCGGCGGGAGGGGTACGGGCCGTCTCCCGGACGGGGCGGCGCGCCCAGCATGGTGACCTCGGCCGGGGGTCGCCAGTCCTGGATCCGGGCGAGCGGCCGGGCCAGGGCCGACGGCGGCGCGAGCCGCAGCAGCGCGTCCCGGAGGCCGGCGGTGGCCCGGCCCCGCGCCTGGGCGACGGCGCCGGCCGCCCGGGCCCGCCGGGCCAGCGCCTGCGTCCGCGGGCGGCGGAGCGCGTCGTAGCGCCTCAGCACCTCCTCGACGGCGCCGGCGCGCGGCTGCTCCTCGGCCGCGATCCCCGCGGCCAGCCGACCGAGCGTCGCGGCGTCCTCCAGCGCCTGGTTGGCGCCCTGTCCGAGGTCCGGGGTCATGGCGTGCGCCGCGTCGCCGAGGAGGGCGACCCGGCCACGGACGAAGGTCGGCAGCCGGCCGGCGAGGTCGTGCACGTCGGTGCGGGTCACCGCCGGGGGAGGTGTGGCCTCGATCAGCTCGGCGATCGGCTCGTGCCAGCCGGCGAAGGACCGGACCAGCGTGCCGTGCTCGTCGGGCAGCACCGTTCCCGCCGGCAGGCAGGCGACCCCGAACCAGTAGACCCGCCCGTCGCGCAGCGGGGCCGTGCCGAAGCGCAGCCCGCGACCCCAGGTCTCCCCGGCCGCGCCGCGCAGGTCGACCGGGCGCTCGGTCACCCCGCGCCAGGCCGAGTAGCCCGCGTACCGCAGGCCCGGGTCCCCCGGCCAGCCGGCGCGCACCCGGCTGTGGATGCCGTCCGCGCCGACCACGAGGTCGTACTGCCCGCGGCAGCCGTCGGTCAGGAGCACCTCGCCGTCCGCCGAGACGGAGGCGACCGCCGCCCCGGTGCGCAGCCGGTCCCGGGGCAGGGCGTCCACCAGCACCCGGTGCAGGTCGGCGCGGTGGACGACGCGGAGGCGGCCCACCGCCGCCGGGGGTGTCCGGAGCAGCCACCTCCCGTCGGGTCGCCGCTGCCCGGCCTGCAGGTCCGGGTCCCCCGGTACGGTCAGGGCGCGCACCGCAGCGCCGAGCCCGAGGGCGTCGAGCGCGGTGAGACCGTTGCCGAACAGCGACAACCCCGACCCGACGGCGCGGATCCGGGGCGCCTGCTCGAGGACCACCACCTCCGCGCCGGCGCGCTGCAGGCCCACCGCGGTCGCCAGCCCACCGATCCCCGCGCCCACCACGGCTATCCGCACGCCGCACTCCCGGCGGATGCGCCGGCGGGGAGGGCTCCGCCGGACAGCAGGGGGAGCAGGAGTTCCAGGCGGCCGACCTCCTCGACGTTGTGCCGCACCCAGGCGCGCACCATGTCGTCGGGGAAGCGACGGCCCAGGACGGCGTTGACCGGGCGGGCCAGCGGCCCCCGCGCGCCCAGGTCGAGGACGCTCACGTAGTGCGTGCGGCCCCGCCCGGCCGACCACGTGTGCTCCAGGCTGGTGACGATCCGGCCGGCGACCCGCTGCACGAGGCGGATGCCCGTCCCGTCCAGCTTCTCGACGCGGTCGACGACGTCGATCGCGTACTCCGGGCGGCCGGCGAACCGCTCGACGATCCGGAACCGGGCGCCCTCGCCGGCTCCGCCGTCCGGGGCGCGCCGGGCGAGCTCCCAGCGGACGTGGTCGAGCGGGTGCCAGGCGAGGTAGCGGGGGACCCGCCGGCCGTCGTAGTCCATGTCCGCGCCGAGGTTGCCGAACCAGGCGAGCAGCCCGGCGGGCGTCACGCCGTCCAGCGGGCGGTGGTCGATCGTCACCCGCCGCCGGCCGTGCGGATGCGCCTCGAAGCGCACCGTCGCGCTGGCGACGGTGCGCAGGGCCGTGAGGAGGGGGAGGTCCATGACCGCTCCAGAGATACGTGTCCGTTTCTTGTGGCGCGGACGGTAGGCTCCCTGGACAAGACACGCAAGCGTTTCTCTCGCGGGGGTCGGATGGCGGTCACGCGGCGGCGGGGTGCCGCGCTGGAGGCGGCGATCGCCGAGGCCGTCGTGGCGCTGGTGGTCGAGCGCGGTCCGGCCGCGGTGACGATGGAGGCGGTCGCGGCGCGAGCGGGGACCAGCAAGCCGGTCCTCTACCGGCGCTGGCCCGACCGGGCGGCGCTCCTGCGCGACGTGCTCCTCCGGCAGGCGACCGCGGCGATCCCCTCGGGTGACACCGGCAGCTACCGGACCGACATGCTGGCGATCATGCGTGGCTGGGCGGCCGTGCTCACCGGGCCGGCCTCCCCGGTCCTGCGGGCGGTCGTCGCGGCGATGGCCGCCGACCCCGAGTTCGCGGCGGCCTTCCGCGAGGGGGCCATCGGCTGGCGGAAGCAGGAGATGGCCGCTCTCCTGCAGCGGGGGATCGCCCGGGGCGACGTGCGTCCCGACGTGCCGGTGGAGATCGCCCGCGAGCTCGGGCAGAGCCTGCTCTGGCACCGGTTCCTGATCACCGGTGACCCGATCACCGACGAGGTCGTCACGCAGGTCGTGGACGAGGTGCTCGTCCCGTTCGTGGCTCCGCGCTGACCCGGCCTCGACGCGGCGCCGACGCCGGTGCCGGCCGCAAGTCGGCTGCAAGTGCCCGCGCGGACGCTGGACGCCGACACCCCGTCGTCCGCCCAGGAGGTCTGCGATGCCCGCCGCCGTCACCACCGACGCCACCTTCGCCGAGGACGTCCTGCGCAGCCCGCTCCCGGTCCTGGTCGACTTCAGTGCCACCTGGTGCGGACCCTGCCGGATGCTCGCCCCGACCCTCGACCGGCTGGCCGACGACCAGGCCGGCCGGCTCCGGGTGGTCGTGCTCGACGTCGACGAGAACCCCGAGACGACCCGGCGCTACCAGGTGATGGGCATGCCGACGATGGGGCTGTTCGTCGGCGGCGAGCTCGTCCTGACCCTGGTGGGCGGCCGCCCCGGCTGGGCGATCATGGAGGCGCTGGCGCCGCACCTGCCGGTCTCGGCCTGACGATCCGCCGCGGCGCCCGCCCGGGTCGGCTCTGCGGGCGGCTTCCCCACCTTGCGGGCGGGATCCCCCGGCAAGGTCGGGAAGGGCCCACACCATGGGACCGGACATATGCCTTGACAGGCATATGTCCGGCGAGGCATGTTCGCGGTCATGCGGGAGGCGACGTGGGCGGCGCTGGCCGACCCGAACCGGCGGGCGGTGCTCGGCCTGCTCCGCCGCCGCCCCCGGGCGGTCGGCGAGCTCGTCGGTGAGCTCCGGCTGAGCCAGCCGGCCACCTCCAAGCACCTGCGCGTGCTGCGCGAGGCCGGGCTGGTCCGGGTGCTTCCGGAGGCGCAGCGACGCATCTACGCCCTCGATCCCGTGCCGCTGGCCGAGCTGGACGCCTGGCTGGCGCCCTACCGCGACCTGTGGAACCCCGCGCTCGACACCGTCGGAGCGCACCTGGACGCGACCGCCGAGCCGGAGGAGAGCTGATGGACGCCGTCCCGAGCACCGACCTGGGCACCTACGTCGAGCACGACGGACGGCCCGCCGTCCGGTTCGTGCGGACCTACCCGCACCCGGTCGAGCGCGTCTGGCGCGCGGTGAGCGACCCGGCCGAGCTGGCGCACTGGTTCCCCTCGACCGTCACGATCGAGCCCCGCGAGGGTGGGCGGATCACCTTCTCCGCCGACCCCTACGCGGTCGACGCCGAGGGCGTCGTCCTCGCCTGGGAGCCCCCGCACCGGCTGGCCTTCTCCTGGTACGAGGACGAGGTGCACCTGACGCTGGAGGAGGCCGACGGCGGCTGCCGGCTCACGCTGCTGAACGTGCTCGACGACCGCGCGGCCGCCGCACGCAACGCCAGCGGCTGGTTCGTGTGCCTGCGCTCCCTGGCGAGGCTCCTGGACGGGCGGCCCGGAAGCGGCCCGCACGGGGACGACGGCGACGACTGGCAGCCGGTCTACGCCGCGCACGTCGCGACCGGCCTGCCCTCGGGCGCGGAGATCCCGAAGGCCACCGACGGCTGACGGGGGGTCAGGAGTACTCGACGGCCCTCAGCCGGACTCCGCGGAACGCCGCCAGGCGCTCGGCCTGCTCCTCGACCGCCGTCCGCAGCGAGCCGGTCATCCGCACCCACGGGTCCACGGCGACCGAGAGGGACGACCCGGCCTTGCGCGGGCGCCAGGCGCCGACGAGCTGCGCGCCGGACAGCACCGCGCCCGGCCGTCCGAGCACCGGCCACATCGCCTTGCGCCGCGCCTCGTCCGGCACGAGCAGCTCCCGGTCGCGGGCCTGCAGGAACAGGTCGAACGGCCCGAGCAGCCGGGTCCCCTCCGGCGGGTCGCCGGCGAGCCCCTCCGGATCGAGGGTCCACCGCCGCCCGCCGTCGACGGTCACCTCGACGGCGTCGTCCGGCCAGCGCGCCTTCACGTCCGTCACCGGCGCGTCCAGGTAGGCGGCCACGTGCTGCGGGGTGGCCGGCCCCAGCAGCCGCAGGTAGGCGCGGACGACGTCCAGGCGCTCGGGCGCCGTCCCGGCCGGTGCGAACCCCGGCACCGGCCGGAGCACCGGCGGCGAGGTGCCCGGCTGCAGCTCCAGCCCGGCCCGCAGCGCGGCGAGCCGGAACGGCTGCTCGAAGGTGTGGACGGCGCCGCACGGCCGGCACTCGCGCAGGTAGGGCGGGTCCAGCACTGCGGTCAGCCGGCTGGACATCTCGCCCTTGACCACCGGCCCGGTCGCGATCGTCCGCATCGCCGCCGCCACGGTGTCCAGCGCGGTGAGCACCGGGATGCCCGCCGCCCTGAGCGGGCGCGCCGCGTCGAAGACCCGCTTGGCCGCGTCGGCCTCCGAGAAGGGAGCCGTGGCCGCGGCGACGTCCGGGAGGTCGGCCCGGCGGTAGAGGTGCGGGGCGCCGCGGATGCTCCACACGGCGGCCAGCTCGCCCGGCTGCAGTACCACCCCGCGCAGGGCCAGGGCCCACGCCCCGCCGTCCGTGCCGGAGTCCTGGACGCCGATGTCCAGGACGGCGGTGCCGGCGACCGTGCCGGCGTCCCGGTCCAGCTGCTGCGCGCGGACGCGGGCACCGAGGACCTGGGCCGCGGTGGTCGTCATGGCGCGACCGTAGGGCCACCAGGTGTCAGGAGGTGGCCGCGATCAGCCGCCGTGCGCGGCGATCGACAGCTCCTCCCACTCCCGCCAGGTGGCCAGCCGGCGCTCGTACTCCTTGGTCGCCATCGCGAGCGGCGCCTTGCCGAAGAACACGCGCAGCGGCGGCTCCTCGGCGTCGACCAGCCGGAGGACGGCCGCGGCCGTCGCGGCGGGGTCGCCAGCGGACTGCGCCGCCTTCGCCCGGGTGGCCTGCACCTTGGCCCGGTACTCGTCGTAGGTCGGGTCGGGCTCGGCGTGCTTGGCCGAGGAGCCCGACCAGTCGGTGGAGTACCCGGCCGGCTCGATGATCGTGACCTTGATGCCGAACTGGGCGACCTCGATGGCCATCGACTGGCTGAACGCCTCCAGCGCCCACTTGCTGGCGTTGTAGATGCCGACGCTGGGCAGCGCGACGATGCCGCCGATCGAGCTCACCTGCAGGATGTGCCCGGACCCCTGCGCGCGCATCAGCGGCAGCGCGGCCTGGGAGATCCACAGCGCGCCGAAGAGGTTGACGTCGAGCTGCGCCCGCGCCTCGGCCTCGCTGACCTCCTCGACCATGCCGAACTGGCCGTAGCCGGCGTTGTTCACCACGACGTCCAGGCGACCGAACGCGTCGTGGGCCCGGCGGACGGCGGCGATGTCGGCCGCCCGGTCGGCGACGTCCAGCTCGATGGGGAGGACGGCGTCCCCGTGCCGCTGCACGAGGTCGCCGAGGGTGGCGACGTCACGGGCGGTGGCCGCGACGCGGTCGCCCCGCTCGAGCGCGGCGGCGGCCCACTCCCGCCCGAAGCCGCGGGATGCGCCGGTGATGAACCAGGTCTTCGACATGCCCCTTGTCTACCCCGCTGCCGATGAGTCGCGGCGGTCCGGGCCGTCTGCCCTGACGTCGCCCGCACCGCGCGGGCGCGGGAGGGAGAGCCGTGCGCCCGCTGGTGGTCACGATGTTCACGAGCCTGGACGGCGTGGTGCAGGCCCCGGGCGGTCCCGACGAGGACACCTCGGGGGGTTTCCGGTACGGCGGCTGGCTGGTCCCGCATGTCGACGAGGCGCTCGGAGCCCAGATCGACGCCTGGTTCGAGCCTGCCTCGGCGTTCCTCCTGGGCCGCGGGACCTACGAGATCTTCGCCGGCTCGTGGCCGCAGGTCCCTGTCGAGGACCCGGTGTCGAAGGCGCTCAACGGGCTGCCCAAGCACGTCGCGTCCCGCACCCTGCGCGGCCCCCTCGGGTGGGCCGGGTCGACGCTGCTGGGCGACGACGTCCCCGCGGCGGTGCGGCAGCTGAAGGCCGACGGCGACGGCGAGCTGCAGGTGCACGGCAGCCCGGGACTCGTCCAGACCCTGCTCGCCGAGGACCTGGTCGACGAGCTCCGGCTCGTCGTGGCCCCCGTCGTCCTGGCCGGGGGCAAGCGGCTGTTCGGCGCGGGTGCGCGCCCCGGCGGCTGGCGGCCGGCCACGTCGCGGACGACACCGGCCGGCGTCGTCCTGACCACCTACACCCGGGCGGGCGAGGTCGAGACCGGCGCGATCGGGCCCGAGTACGACAGCTGAGCGGCCGGGGCCAGCGCCTCGGCCGGCCCCGGGCGGCCGAAGAACCAGCCCTGACCGAGGTCGACGCCGAGGGAGAGCAGGGTCGCGGCGTCGTCCGCCGTCTCCACGCCCTCGGCGACCAGCGTGGCGCCGCAGCCGTGCCCGAAGGTGACCAGCGACCCCACGAGGGTGCGCAGCACCGGGTCGGTGCCGACGCCGGCGACGATGCTGCGGTCGAGCTTGAGGACGTCGGGCGCGGTCACGACGATGTGCCGCAGCGAGGAGAAGCCGGCGCCGACGTCGTCGACCGCCAGCCGCAGGCCGGCCGCGCGGAACGGCAGCAGGGCCGAGGTCAGGGCGTCGTAGTCCTCGACCGGGTCGTGCTCGGACAGCTCGAGCAGCACGCGGTCCAGCGGGAGCGCGCCCAGCAGCTCGGTGAAGGGCCGGGTCAGCAGGGTGGCGGGGGAGACGTTCATGGCGACGTACCCGCCGATCCGGTCCAGGTGCGCCGCGGCCCCGCGCAGGGCGAGCAGCTCCAGCTCGTGGCCCCGGCCGACGCTGTGCGCCTCGGCGAAGACGACGTCGGGCGCCTTGGCCCAGTCGGCGGGGAAGCGGCTGAGCGCCTCGGCGCCCACCCGCTCCCCGGTGGCGAGGTCGACGATGGGCTGCAGGACGACGACCGGCCCGCCCCCGGCCACGACCGGGTCGAGCCGGGAGTCGATGTCGCTGCGCCGCTCCTGCTCGCGCACCTCGGGCTCGACGACGACCGCGGCGGCCCCGGCGAGGACGTCCATGAGCGCCCGGTCGCGCGTGCCGAGCTCGGGGTCGGAGGTGAACCCGAAGGCGCAGAAGGTGCCGTACAGGCGGCCGTCGCTGAGCCGGACCGGCGCCGAGACGTAGCTGCGGATGCGCGGGATGCGCGCCGAGGGCAGCGACATGGCCAGCGGCGAGCGCGCCACGTCCGGGATCACGGCGGGCAGTCGGCCGTCGAGGATCGCCTGGCAGAAGGAGGTCTCCTGAGCCACCCGCGCGCCCTCGTGGACGAGCACCCGGGCCGGGGCGGCGGCCTCGACCACCTCCAGGTGCTGCGTGGTCCCGTCCAACCGGCTGAGGAAGGCGACGCTCATCCCGAGCGACCTCCGTGCCGTGGCCAGGAGGTCGGCGATCTGCTGATCGGCGGCCGAGCGGTGTCGACGCACGGGGAGCCCCTTCCGGAGGTGTCCCCTCCCCATCGGCACCCGTCCCCCGGGACCCGAGTCGCCTCACCCCGACGGGGCACCCCGGCGACGCGCCGGAGCCCCGCGTTGGCCCCGGAGCGGGCGCCTGCCAGAGTGCTGAGTTGCCGGTAGCAACCACCTGGAGGGTCTCCGGGCGATGGGAGGGGCGCATGGCGACGGACGGCGCCCGGACGTCGCCGCGCGCGACCTTCCTCGTCCTCGCCGCGGGCCTGTGCGCCTACTCGCTGCTGCAGTCGATGGTCATCCCGGTGCTGCCCGCGCTGCAGGCCGCTCTCGGCACGACCCAGTCCGACGTCACCTGGGTGCTCACCGCGAACCTGCTGGCCGCCGCGGTCGCCACGCCGATCGTGGGCCGGCTCGGGGACATGTTCGGCAAGCGCCGCATGGTCGTGGCCGTGCTCCTGGTGCTCGCCGTCGGCTGCCTGCTGTCGGCGCTGGCCACCGCGATGCCGCTGATGGTCGTCGGCCGCGTGCTGCAGGGCGTGGGCGGCGGCGTCGTCCCGCTGGGCTACAGCATCCTGCGCGACGAGTACCCCGACGGCGCCGTGGCCGGCGCCATCGGGGCGCTGTCGTCCCTCATCGCCGCGGGTTCCGGGCTCGGGCTGGTCGTCGCCGGCCCGATCGACTCCGCCCTCGGGCTGGACTGGCTCTTCTGGCTGCCGATGGGAGCCGCGCTGGCCGCGGCGGGCGCGGCGTTCCGGGTCGTCCCGGAGTCGCGGGTGCGCACGCCCGGGCGGGTCAACTGGCCGGCGGCGCTGCTGCTGTCGGGCTGGCTGGTCTGCGTGCTGCTCGGCGTGAGCCGCTCGACCGCCTGGGGCTGGGGGTCGCCGGCGGTGCTCGGCCTGCTGGCCGCCGGCGTGCTCCTCCTCGCGCTGTGGATCACGGTGGAGACGCGGTCGGCGCAGCCGCTGATCGACATGCGGATGATGCGGCTGCGCGCGGTCTGGACGGCGAACCTGATCGCCTTCCTGGTCGGGCTGACGATCTTCGCGGCGTTCGCCTTCATCCCGCAGTTCCTGCAGACGCCCCCCGAGGCCGGCTACGGCTTCGGCTCCTCCATCGGCGAGGTCGGGCTCGCGCTGCTGCCGCAGACCGCCGCCGGCTTCTGCGCGGGCCTGGTCGCGGGGCGGCTGGGGCAGCGGTTCGGCCCGCGCAACGTGGTCACCGCCGGCACGCTGCTCACCGCGCTGTCCTACGGGCTGGTCACCGTCGCCCACGACGCGCACTGGCAGCTGGCCGTCGCCTTCGTGCTCATGGGCCTGGGCACCGGCGCGACGCAGGCGTCGCTGGCCAACGTGGTGGTGACCGCGGTGCCGCGCGCGCAGACCGGCGTGGCCAGTGGCATGAACGCCAACATCCGCACCATCGGCGGCGCGATCGGGTCCGCGGTCATGGCCACGGTCGTGACGTCGTCGGCCCCGCCGGGCGGGCTGCCCACCGAGAGCGGCTACACGACCGGCTTCCTGCTGCTCACGCTCGGCATGGTGGCCGCCGCCCTCGCGACCCGGGCCATGCCCGCGCCCCGCCGGGTGCGCCGGTCCCGCGGCGCGCCGGAGGCGGCGGCGTCGCCGCTGGCCCCTCTGCCGAGCGATCCGTAGCCCCCACAGACCCGCCGCAGCGGCTGGATCCGCCCTACCGCAAGCCGTACCGTACCGTCGGTTGCGTTCGGCAACCTGAACGGAGGATCCGCTCCGCCGTGACCGTCGCAGCTCCCGCCCCGGCCCGCGTCCGCTACCAGGTGACCTATGCCGTCCTGGCCCTCGGCGTGGTCGCCTTCGTCCTGCAGCAGGGCCTGGTGGCGCCCGTCCTGCCCACCCTGCAGCGCGAGCTGGGCACCACGCAGGCCGACATCACCTGGGTGATCACGGCCAACTTCCTGGCGACCGCGGTGTTCACCCCGATCCTCGGCCGCCTGGGCGACATGTACGGCAAGAAGCGGGTCTTCGTCCTCGCGCTGGGGGCGGTCGCCGTCGGCGGCCTGCTCGCGGCGCTGGCGACGTCGCTGCCGCTGATGATCGTCGGCCGGTTGTTCATGGGAGCCGGTGGCGGTGTGCTGCCGCTGACCTTCGGCATCATCCGCGACGAGTTCCCCCCGGAGCGGGTGCCGGGGACGATCGGCACGATCTCCTCGCTCATGGCGGTCGGCGGCGCGCTGGGCACCGTCCTGGCCGGCCCGATCGTCGACGTCCTCGGCTGGCGCTGGCTGTTCTGGATCCCGATGCTGCTCGTGACCCTCGCCGCGGTGGCGGCCCAGCGGGTCGTGCCGGAGTCGCGGTCGCGCACCGGCGGCACGCTGAACCCGCTGGCGGCCCTCCTGCTGTCCGGGTGGCTGGTCTGCCTGCTGCTGGCGATCAGCCGGGCGCCGCAGTGGGGCTGGGCCTCCGGCCCCGTGCTCGGCATGCTCGCCGGCAGCGCGGTGCTGCTGGGCACCTGGGTGGGCGTCGAGACGCGCGCGCGGCAGCCGCTGATCGACATGCGGATGATGCGGCTGCGGGGCGTCTGGACGGCGAACGTGGTCGGGCTGCTGTTCGGCGCCGCCATGTACTCCGGCTTCACCTTCATCCCGCAGTTCCTGCAGACGCCGGAGTCGACCGGCTACGGGCTCGGCGCCTCGATCACCGCCTCCGGCCTGGTGCTCCTGCCGCAGGCCGCGGGCTCCTTCGTGATCGGGCTGGCGTCCGGGCGGCTGGCCCGGCGGTTCGGCTCGAAGAACCTGCTGGTCGTCGGCGCCCTCGCCACCTCGGCGGGGTTCGCGCTGTTCGCGCTGCTGGGCCACTCGCTGTGGCAGGCCGGCCTCGTCTGCGTCCTGCTGGGCGTCGGGTTCGGCATGTCCTTCTCCGCCATGGCGAACCTCGTGGTCGCCGCCGTGCCGTCGTCGCAGACCGGCGTGGCCAGCGGCATGAACACCAACATCCGCACCATCGGCGGGTCGATCGGCACCGCCGTCCTGGCCGGGGTGGTCACGGCGGGCGCCACCTCCTCGGGGCTGCCGCAGGAGTCCGGCTACACGACGGCGTTCCTGCTCTCCGCCGCCGGTCTGCTACTCGCCGCCGTCGCCGCCCTGCTGGTCCCCGCCGTCCGCCGCGACCCGGTCACCCAGGAGGAGCCCGAGGTGCCCGACCGGCACCCGCAGGCCGCGATCGTGGCCGGCGGGACGCTGGTCGGCGACGGCCGGGAGCAGCCGGTGCAGCCGGATCCGTACCGGAACGCTGCAGGTCGGGCGGCGCGGAGCTAGCCTCCCGGGACCGGGCGCGACCGGCCGCGCCCGTTCCGGAGCCAGTGGGAGGCGCCCTGGTGTCGACCCGTCCCGCCTCCCCCGACGGGAACGGCGGCATGGACGACGGGCTGCTCCGTGCCGTCGCCGAGTCGACCGAGGCGCTGCTGTGCGTGGTGGACGGCGAGGGCCGGCTCCTGCTGGTCAACCCGGCGCTGCAGCGGTTCACCGGGCGCCCGCCGGCGCAGCTGCTGGGTCGGCGGTTCACCGACGTCTACGTCGTCCCCGAGCACGTCGAGCTGGCACTGGACGCCGTGGCGCGGGCCATGGACACCGGCGTGGCCCACCCGCAGGAGGGCGACTGGCTGACCGGCTCGGGCGAGCGACGGCGGGTCGCGATGCGCAACACCGTGCTCACCGATGCCGCGGGGCGGCCGTACGCGGTCGCGTGCGTCGGCGTGGACGTGACCGCCGACCGGCAGCGTGAGGCCCGTCTCACCCGGCGGGCCGACACCGACCCCCTGACCGGGGTGGCCAACCGGGGCGTGCTGTTCGACGTCCTGCGGGCGCGCCAGGCGGCGGGCGAGCCCTGCGGCCTGCTCTTCTGCGACCTCGACGGGTTCAAGGCGGTCAACGACGAGCACGGGCACGCCGTCGGCGACCGCGTGCTCACCGAGGCCGCCGGCCGGCTGGCCGGCCTCGTCGACGTCGGCCAGCTGGTCGCCCGCTTCGGCGGGGACGAGTTCGTGGTGGTGTGGCCGGCGGCCACCGCGGCGGACCTGGCGGGACTGGCGCAGCGGGTGGCCGCCCGCCTGGCGCTCCCGTTCGCCGGGCCGGACGGGACGCTGCACCTGGGCGTGAGCATCGGGACGGCGGTGGGGCAGCCCGGCGAGAGCGCCGACGAGCTCGTCGCCCGCGCCGACCGGGCCATGTACGGCGCCAAGACGCACCGCCGCCGGCGGTCGGCGCGCGACGAGCCGCCCACCCCGCTGCGCTGAGGGCCGGGCGTGATGCCGGTCGCGTTCCGGAATGCCCTCCGTCGGTTGGTCGTCACAACCTCCCGTGGACCTCTTCTCACCCGTGACCCTGGGCGACCTCGAGCTGGACAACCGCGTGGCGATGGCCCCGCTGACCCGGATGCGCTCCGGCCCGCTCGGCGTCCCCGGGGACCTGGTCGTCGAGCACTACGCGCAGCGCGCCGGGCTCGGGCTCATCGTCACCGAGGGGACCTACCCGGTGCACGAGTCGCAGGCCTTCGTGGGTCAGCCCGGCATCGTCACCGAGGAGCAGGTGGCCGGCTGGCGGCGCGTCGCCGACGCCGTGCACGCCCGCGGCGGCCGCATCGTGATGCAGGTGATGCACGGGGGCCGGGTCACCCACCCGGAGATCAACGGCGGCCGCCGGGTCGAGGCGCCCAGCGCGATCGCCATCGGCGGCGTCGCCCGCACCGCGAGCGGCAAGCACCCCTACCCGGTGCCGCACGCGCTCACCACCGCGGAGGTGCGCGAGCGGGTGCAGACCTTCGTCGACGCGTCGCGGCGGGCCGTCGAGGCCGGGCTGGACGGCGTCGAGCTGCACGGCGCCAACGGCTACCTCCTGCACGAGTTCCTGTCCCCGGCGGCCAACCGGCGCGAGGACGGGTACGGCGGCTCGCCGGAGAACCGGGCCCGCTTCGCCGTCGAGGTGGTCACCGCCGTGGCGGAGGCGATCGGCGCCGGCCGGGTGGGCCTGCGGATCTCCCCCGAGCACGGCATCCAGGACGCCCTCGAGCCCGACCGCGACGACGTCCTCGCCACGTACGGGCACCTCCTGGACCGGCTGCGCCCGCTGGGCCTGGCCTACCTCTCCGTGCTGCACCGCGAGCCCGCCGGCGACCTGGTGCAGGAGCTGCGCCGGCGCTTCGGCGGACCGCTCATGGCCAACAGCGGCTTCGGCTCGGTCACCACGCGGGACGAGGCGGTCGCGCTGATCGACAGCGCGCACGCCGACGTCGTCGCCGTGGGCCGGGCCGCCCTCGCCAACCCCGACCTGGTCGAGCGCTGGGCCGGGCGCCACCCGGAGAACGAGCAGCGGCCGCACCTCTACTACGCCGACGGCGCCGAGGGCTACACCGACTACCCGGCACTCCGGGCGGGCTGACGCCGGCGCGTCGAGACGGCGCGCACGGAACGCCGCCACCTCCTCCGCGCGGGTCCACACTCGCCTGGCCGGAAGACACCCGGCGAGCTGGTCCTGACAGCACGGAAGGGGATGGTCATGGACCGCACGAACGAGACCGCCGCGACGGGCGCGGCCGGGATCGACCCACGGCACGACGGGACGCCGGCGAGGGACCACACCTGGGACCTGGTCGCGGCGGTGGCGGGGCTGGTGTTCTTCGTCCTCGTCGTCGCGAGCTTCTTCACCCCGGGGACGCCGATGGCCGACGAGGGTGGTGCGGCGATCGCCGCCGACGTCGCCGCCGACCGGACCGGTCACCAGTGGTCGCTGCTGCTGGGCTTCCTGGGTGACGTCGCGTTCCTGCTGTTCCTGTCCGGCCTGTGGAGCAGGCTGCGGCGGGCGGAGGGCCGCGCCGGGTTGTTCTCGGCGGTGGTCGCGATCGCCGGCGCGGTGTTCGTCGCCACGATCCTGGTCTCCGAGGGCCTCTACCTGGCGTTGGTGACCGGGACCGCCGAGATCGCCGAGGACCCCGCCGTCTTCACGACCCTGGCGGTGCTGAACGACTGGGTCGGCTTCGCCGGCGTGCCCGCCGCGGCGGCCCTGTTCCTCGGGGCGGCGGCGGCGATCGTCGGCACGCGCGCCCTGCCGCGCTGGATCGGCTGGTGGGCGGCCGTGGTGTCCGTGCTGCTCCTCGTGAGCCTCGGCGGGGTCTTCCAGGCCGACATCGACGAGGCCGGCCTGGGCTGGGCCGCCTTCCCGGCGTTCGTCCTCATGATGCTGTGGGTGCTCACCACGAGCATCCTGCTGCTCCTGCGCGCCCGGCGTCCGGCGGCGGCCCCGCAGGAGGTCACCAGCGGGTAGGGAGGTCGGCGACCCGTCGGGCGTTGTCCCGGAACCGGCCGTGCGGCGGCCGGGTACGGCCGCCGCAGGGACAACGCCCGGCTCGGGCGTCAGCCGCGCCCGCGGGCGGACCGCGCGGCGAGCCGGCGGACCAGGCTCGGCGGCACGATGCGGGTGGCCGCGTAGATGCCCTTGTAGACCGCACCGGGGATCGACAGCACCCGGCCGCGGGCGAGGTCGGCGAGGGCGTCGTCCACCACGCGGTCGGCGTCCATCCAGAGCCAGGCCGGCCCGGAGCGCTCCTGGCCGAGGCGCTGGTGGAACTCCGTCCTCGTGTAGCCGGGGCACAGGGCCATGACGCGGACGCCGTGCTCGGCGGCGGACAGGGCCAGGCTCTGCGACAGGGTGGTCACGTAGGCCTTGCCGGCGCCGTAGACCGAGCCGCGGCCGGGCAGGAAGCCGGCGACGCTCGAGACGTTGACGACGGCCCCGCTGCCGCGCTGCTGCATGCCCGGAAGCGCCGCGCGGGTCAGCGCGAGCACCGCGCCGACGTTGACCTCGAGGTTGGCGGCGAGCGCCTCGGGCGGGGTGTCGGCGAACTCGCCCGGCGTCGCGTAGCCCGCGTTGTTGACCAGCAGGTCGACCGGCTCGCCGTCGCGCAGGCGCGCCTCGACCCGGCGCCGCTGGGCGGGGTCGGCCAGGTCGGCGACGAGGACCTCGGCCGCGACGCCGTGGTCGTCGCGCAGCCGCCGGGCGAGGGCCTCCAGCCGCTCGCGGTCGCGGGCGACGAGGACGACGTCGGAGCCGTCGGCAGCGAGCCGCCGGGCGAAGGCCGCGCCGATGCCGGAGCTCGCGCCGGTGACCAGGGCGGTGGGACGGGCGCTCATGCGGTAGGAGGTTACGGGCGGTTGAACAGCAGGATCGGGGTAGGAGGTCCTCGTGGCAGAGGTGCACGGGACGTGGGACGACAGGTTCACCGGGGTGCGGGACGCGCTGGCGCGCCACCTCGACGAGGACGAGCTGGGGGCGTCGGTCGCGGTCGACCTGGACGGCGAGACCGTCGTCGACGTCTGGGGCGGCTACCGGGACGAGGCGCGGACGACGCCCTGGACGCAGGACACGATCACCAACGTCTGGTCCACGACGAAGTGCGTGCTGGCGCTGGCGGCGCTGGTGCTGGTCGAGCGCGGCGAGCTGGACGTCGACGCGCCGGTGGGCGACTACTGGCCGGAGTTCTGCGCGAACGGCAAGAAGGGCGTGCTGGTGCGGCACGTCCTGTCGCACACCTCCGGCGTCTCCGGGTGGGAGCAGCCGTTCTCGGTGCGCGACATGTACGACTGGCCCTCGGCGACCGAGCGGCTCGCGGCGCAGCGACCGTGGTGGGAGCCGGGCACGGCGTCGGGCTACCACGCCGCCGACCAGGGATTCCTCGTCGGCGAGGTGATCCGGCGGATCACCAACAAGACGTTCAAGGGCTTCGTGCGGGACGAGATCGCCGGCCCGCTGGGCGCGGACTTCCAGGTCGGCGCCCGCGAGCGGGACCGGGACCGGATCGCCCCGGTGGTCGCGCCGCCGCCGGTCGAGCCGGCCGGGGAGATCGACCCGAACTCGATCTCGGTGCGGACGTTCACCGCGCCGACGATGTCGGTGAAGGCGACGACGACGCCGGAGTGGCGGGCCGCCGACCTGGGTGCGTTGAACGGCCACTCCAACGCGCGCGGCGTGCTGGACGTGCTGCGGGTGCTGTCGCTGGGCGGGTCCGCCGGCGGGGTGCGCCTGCTCTCGCCGGAGACGATCGACCTGGTGTTCCGGCAGCAGTCCGACGGCGTCGACCTGGTGCTCGGCGAGCCGTTCCGGTTCGGGATCGGCTACTGCCTGGGCTCGCCGGTGGTGCCGTACGTGCCGGCGGGGCGGACGTTCTTCTGGGGCGGCTGGGGCGGCTCGCTGGCCGTCATGGACCTCGACCGCCGGCTCACGATCAGCTACGTGATGAACGCGATGGCGCCCGGGATCCTCGGCTCGAACCGCGCCCAGGCCTACGTCGAGGCGGTGTACGACTCGCTGGCCTGACCGCCGCCCTCCGCCGGTCCGCCCGCCCGCCCGCCGAGGCTGCGCAGCGTCGTGTCGAGGGCGTCGACGAGGTGCCGGAAGCTCTCGTCGACCGACGCGGGCAGGCCGAAGCCGCCGGTGCGCTCGAGGTCGACGAACCCGTGGAGGGCCGAGCGGACGACCCGGATGGGGTGGACGTCGCCGGTCCCGACGCCGTAGCCCGACAGCGCGGCGGCGACGGCGGCCAGGGCGTCGTCCGCGACCGCCGTCCACGCGTCGGTGTCCCGGGGACGGGAGGTCAGCGGGTAGGTGCCGGGGTGCTCCCGGGCGAAGCGCCGGTACTCCTCGGCGATCGCCTCCAGGGCGCGCCGTCCGGCCCGGCCCCGGGACGCGGCGCCCAGGCGGGCCGCGAGCTCGGCCGTGGCGGCCACGGCCATGCGGTCGAGGAGGTCGTCGAGCCCGCCGACGTGCTTGTACAGGCTCGGTGCCGCGACCCCCAGCTCCCCGGCCAGGCGGGCGAGGGTGAGGGCGTCGATCCCGTGCGCGTCGACGAGCGCGCCCGCCCGGCGCACGACGACGTCGGGGTCAAGGCCGGCGCGGGGCATCGGCGGCTCCCTCCAGGAAGGCGAGGACCCGCGGCGCCACGGCGTCGGGGGCCTCGAGCATCGGCGCGTGGCCGACCCCCGGGACCACGAGCACCTCGGAGCCGAGCTGCCCGGCGACCCACTCGGCCTCGGCCCTCGGGTCCTTCCAGTCCGGGTCGGCCTCCCCCATGACCACGAGGGACGGCGCCGTGACCCGCGGGATCCACGGGGCGACGACGGCGTGGTCGGTGCGGGCGGTGGCGGCGAAGGCGGACCACCGCCCGGGCCGGGTGAGCAGCCGGGTCGTCCGTGCCGCGCGGGTGCGCGCCTCCTCGCCGAGCCCCGGCCAGAGCTTCGCCGCGTACAGCCGCCACGCCGCCGGCCCCCACGGCCGGGTCAGCAGCACGCGCAGTCCCAGCCGCGCCAGCGGTCCGGCGCCGTTGCGGAGGAACGGCCCGAGGAGCACCAGGCCCGTGACCGCCTCGGGCCGGCGTCCGGCGGCGACGACGGCGGCGGCGGCGCTGAGCGAGGCGCCGGCCAGGAAGGCCGGCCCGCCGTCCTCGCCGAACGCGTCGACGGCGGCGAGGAGGTCGTCGGCGGTGGCCTCGTCGCCGTGGCGCGGGAAGCCGGTGTCGCTGTCGCCGTGGCCGCGCAGGTCGAGCAGGGCGACGCGGAAGCCGTGCGCGACGAGCCGGTCGGCGAGCGGTCCGAACGCATCCCGCGTGTCGCCGATCCCCGGCGAGCACACGACGAGCGGCCCGGCCCCGCGCACCTCGGCGGCGATGCGGCGGCCGTCGACGGTCAGGTAGCTAATGTCCATAGCCACAAAGCTATGATCCTTAGCCTTTCGGGTCAAGGGCGCGCCGGCGTCCCATGGGTGTGCACATCTCCACCTCGCCCGTGCGCCGTGTGGTGGACAACTGCACAGTGGCAGGACCGTTCCGCCGTCCCGCCCGGCCGGGTCAGCGGCGGCGGCCGAGGAGGTAGCCGAGGGCGACGCCCCACGCGGTGAGCAGCCCACCGGACGCGGCACCGACCAGGAACGAGCGGAGGTCCAGCGTGGTGCCGGCCGGCGCCGCGGGCGCGGCGCGGCCGGCGAAGACCTGCGGCGCCGCCGACGTCCCCGCGGGAGCGCCCTCCGCGGCCGGAGCGGTCGTCGAGCTCACCGCCGCCGAGGTCGCGCGGGGCTCCTCCGCCGCCGGGACCGGAGCGGCGCCGGTCAGCTCGCCGTCGACGGCCGAGAAGAACTGGCCGGCCATCCGCTTGGCGACGCCGGTGATCATCCGCTGCCCGACACCGGCCACCGGCCCGCCCACCACGGCGTCCGCCGAGTACGTCAGCGTCGTCGTCCCGCCGTCGCCGTCCCCGGCCAGGGAGATGAGCACCTTGGCCCGCGCGTTGCCCGGCGCTCCGGCGCCCGAGGCGTGCATGACGTAGGACGTCGGCCGCTGCTGGTCGGTCAGCCGCACCTCGCCGGCGTAGGTCCCGCGGATCGCGCCGACCCCGACCGAGACGTTCATCCGGTACTCGTCCCGGCCGGTCAGCTCCAGCGACTCGCAGCCCGGGATCGTCCGCGCCAGCACCGCCGGGTCGGTGATGACCGACCACACCTGCTCCGGCGTCCCCTGCAGCACCGCCGACCCGTCGAGCTTCACGCACCCACTCCCGTCCTGCGGCCCGCGGCCGCCGTCAGCTCCGCATCCGGGGAGCGCATCACGTCGTACAGCTCGGTCGGCGAGATCGGCATCGCCGCGATCCGCCGTCCCGTCGCGTCCTCGATCGCCGAGGCGATCGCGGCCGTCCCGGGGATGACGCCGGCCTCGCCGGCGCCCTTGATGCCCAGCGGGTTCAGCGGCGAGGGCGTCTGCTGGTGGTCGATCGCCACGTCGGGCACCTCCGAGGCGTACGGCATCAGGAAGTCCATGAACGAGGCGTTCTGCAGCTGCCCGTCGGCGTCGTAGGCCATCCGCTCGTACAGCGCCCCGGCCACGCCCTGCGCGACCCCGCCGTGCACCTGACCCTCGACGATCATCGGGTTCACCACGTTGCCGCAGTCGTGCACGACCGCGTAGGAGACGACGTCGATCTCCCAGGTGGCCGGGTCGATCTCCACCACCGCGGCGTGCGCGCCCGAGGCGAACGTCGAGCGGATCGGCGAGTAGTAGTCGCGGTGCTCCAGCCCCGGCGCGTCCCCGGGGGCCACCGGCGGCTTGTCGTCCGACCCGGCCCGCGCGAACTGGGTCGCCTGCTTGGCCGCCTCGTCGAAGGCGTACCGCAGCGGGTTGGACAGGACGGCGACCGTGCGCAGCGGCAGCGTGGCGCCGGGGGTGCCCTTCACCCCCACCACGCCGTCGACGATCTCCAGGTCGCCCGGGTCGGCCTCCAGCACCTCCGCGGCGATCCGCAGCGCCTTCTCCCGCACCCCGCGGGCGGCCAGGGCGATGGCGTTGCCGCTCATCACCGCGGCCCGGGAGGCGAACGTCCCCACGGCGTAGGGGAACCGGCGGGTGTCGCCGGTGGTGACCTCGACGTCCTCGATCGGGACGCCGAGCTCGGAGGCGACGATCTGCGCGAACGACGTCTCGTGGCCCTGCCCCTGCGACGTCAGGCCCGTGGCGACCAGCACCTTGCCGCTGCCCAGCACCTGCACGTGCCCGCCCTCGTACGGCCCGGGTCCGGTGCCCTCCACGTACAGCGCCATCCCGGCGCCCAGCAGCTTTCCGCGCGTGGCGGCCTCGGCCCGGCGCTCCTCGATCCCGGGCCAGTCCACCAGCGCGGTCAGCTTGTCCAGCAGCCCCGGGTAGTCGCCGGAGTCGTAGATGACCGGCCGGCCGTCCTGGAACGTCAGGTGGTGGTCGTAGGGGAACTGGTCGGGCTGGATGAGGTTGCGCCGCCGCACCTCGGCCCGGTCCAGGCCGAGCGCGTCGGCGATGCGGTCCATCGTCCGCTCCATCGCGTAGCAGCCCTGCGGCCGCCCGGCCCCGCGGTAGGGCGTCACGATGACCGTGTTCGTGTAGACGCTCTCCACGACCACCCGGTAGACGGGGATCGCGTACGGCCCGACCAGCTGGGTCGCGGTCACGATCGGCACGATGATCCCGTAGGGCGTGTACGCGCCGTTGTCGTGCCAGGCGTGCACGTCCAGCGCGGTGATCCGCCCGTCGTCGTCGAACCCGACGGTGATCTCCTGGCGCTGCTGGCGCTCGTGCGCGCTGCCGATGAAGTGCTCCCGCCGGTCCTCGGCCCACTTCACCTCGCGGCCCAGCTTGATCGCGGCCATCGGCACCAGCAGCTCCTCCGGCCACGGGTGCACGATCTTCACGCCGAAGCCGCCGCCGACGTCGGGCGCGATCACCTCGACGGCGTCCAGCGACAGCTCCAGCTTCGCCGCGATCGCCGCCCGGACCGACGTCGAGGCCTGCGTGCTCGAGTAGACCCGCAGCGACGAGTCCGCCGGGTCCCACCGCGCGTGCACGCCCTTGCCCTCCAGCGGCATGCAGGCGCTGCGCTCGATGTACTGGGTGAAGCTCAGCGTGCGGGCGGAGCCGGCCAGTGCCGCCTCGACGTCCCCGGTCTCCTGGTGGTGGCGCGCCGCGACGTTGTCGGGGATCTCGTCGTGGACGGCGGCGGCAGCCGCGCGGGCGGCGTCCACCCCGACGACGACCGGCAGCTCCTCGTAGGTGACCACGATCCGCTCGGCGGCGTCCTCGGCGACGTAGCGGTCGGTGGCCACGACCATGACCACCGGCTCGCCGACGTGGTTCACCTCGCCGTCGGCCAGCGGGTAGCCGGTGCGCGGCGCGTGCAGCTGCGGGTGCGGGATGAGCACCGGCAGCGGCTCGGCCATCGGGCCGGTCAGGTCCTCGTAGGTGTAGATCGCGACCAGGCCCTCGACCTCGAGCGCGGCCTCGACGTCGATGTCGACGATGCGGGCGTGCGCGTGCGGGCTGCGCACGAAGGCGGCGGCCAGGGCGTCGTGCCCGATGTCGTCGAGGTAGCGGCCCTTCCCGGTGATGAGGCGGGCGTCCTCGCGGCGGCGGACCGGCTCGCCGAACAGCTTCGTGGTCACCAGGCGCCGTCCCCTCCGCCGAAGTGGCCACTGTGGCGGTCGGTGGCCATCGCGGCGGCCGCGTGCTTCACGGCCTTCTTGATGTTGGCGTAGCCGGTGCAGCGGCAGAGGTTGCCCCCGACGATCTCCTCGACCTCGTCGTCGGTGATCTCCGCCGACCCGTCCCGCGCCTCGAGGCCGGCGGCGATCGTGACGAGGAAGCCCGGCGTGCAGAAGCCGCACTGCAGCGCGTGGCACTCGCGGAACGCCTCCTGCACCGGGTGCAGCACCTGCCCGCCCCGGTGGTCGTCGCGGGCCAGCCCCTCCACGGTGGTCACCGCGGCGCCGTCCACCTGGACGGCGAGCACCAGGCACGAGCGCACCGGGGCCCCGTCGACCAGCACCGTGCACGCGCCGCAGACGCCGTGCTCGCAGCCGACGTGGGTGCCGGTCAGCCCGAGGTCGTGGCGCAGCGCGTCCGACAGCAGCCGGCGCACCGGCACGGTGGCTTCACGTGGAACACCGTTGACCGTCACGGTGATCGAGCGCTCGGTGTCCACGGAGGTCATGCGGCGGTCCTCTCCAGTGCCTCGGTCACGGCCGTGGCCAGTGTCCGCTCGGTGAGCACGCCCACGAGCAGGCGGCGGTAGTCGGCGCTGGCGTGCAGGTCGCCGTCGGGGTCGACCAGCGAGCGGGCCAGCTCACCCGCGGCGGCCCAGTCCGCGGTGTCGGCCGGTTGCCCGTGCACCGCCTCGGTCAGGTCGTGCACCTCGGGCACCAGGCCCACCGAGAGGTAGGACGCCGTCACGCGCTCGACGGTGCGGTCCTCGGACAGGGTGACGACGACGCCCGCGCCGCAGACGGCGTAGTCACCCTTGCGGCGCGCGATCTCGGCGAACGCGGTCCCGGAGCGCTCCGGCAGCGCCGGGAAGAAGGCGTCGACGACGACCGCCGGCCCGTGCACCGAGGTCTCCAGGGGCCCGACGAACAGGTCCCGCCAGCCGACGCTCGAGCGGCCCGACGGCGTCGCCACGGTCACCGTCCCGTCGGTCAGCGCCAGCACCGAGGTCATCTCGCCCGACGGGTCGGCGTGCGCGATGGAGCCCACCGTCGTCCCGCGGTTGCGGATGGCCGGGTGGGCGACGTTAGCCGTCGCCCGGGCCAGCAGCGGCTGGACCCGGGCGGCGGCGGCATCGGCGAGCAGCCCCGCGTGGCGGACCAGCGCCCCCACCCGCACGCCGTCCCCGGTGGCCTCGACGGTGTCGAGGCCCGGGACCCGGTTGATGTCGACCAGGGTGGTCGGCGCGGCCAGCCGCATCGACAGCAGCGGGAGCAGCGACTGGCCACCGGCGAGCACCTTGGCGCCGTCTCCCTCGTCGGCGAGGACGGCGAGCGCCTCGTCGAGGGAGCCGGGGTCGGCGTAGCGGAAGGGCGCGGGCTTCACCGGTTGCGGGACCCCTTCCGCGGCGTGGCCGACCCGGTGACGCCGGGCCGGCCGACCTCGTCCACCGACGACGGGTCGGGGGAGACCTCGTCGCCGTGGCCGAACGTGCTGCCGGCGGCCGGGTGGGCGCCCTCGCGGGTGAGCGCGGCCTTCATGTCCGCCGGCGCCAGCGCGCGGGCGATGTGCCAGGCGGCGACGGCGACGATCGAGCCGAGGGCGATGCCGGTCAGCGAGAAGTCCTCGGTGAAGTCGAGCGTGACGTTGCCGATGCCGATGATGATGCCCGCGGCCAGGGGCACCAGGTTGATCGGGTTGGCGAAGTCGACCCGGTTCTCCTTCCAGATCTTGGCCCCGAGCAGGCCGATCATCCCGTAGAGCACGACGGTGATCCCGCCCAGCACACCGCCGGGGACGATGCTGATCAGCGCGCCGAACTTGGGGATCAGGCCGAGCAGGATCGCGACGGCGGCGGCGACGTAGTAGGCGGCCGTCGAGTAGACCCGGGTGGCGGCCATGACGCCGATGTTCTCGGCGTAGGTGGTCGTCGGCGAGCCACCCACGGAGGTCGCGATGACGGTGCCGACACCGTCGGCGAAGACCGCCCTGCCCATCACCGGGTCGAGGTCGCGCTTGGTCATCTCCGCGACCGCCTTGACGTGGCCGACGTTCTCCGCGACGAGCGCGATCACGGCGGGGATCACGAGCAGGCTGAACCTGAGCGAGAAGGACGGTGCGGTGAAGTCGGGCAGGCCGAACCAGTCGGCGTCGCCCACGGCGTCGAAGCTGATCCGGTCGCGGGTGGTCTCGGAGCCGTCGGGGGTGTTCGGGTCGAACGAGGTGATCTGGCCCGAGGTGGCGTCCAGGAGCACGGAGAGCAGGTAGCCGAAGACCAGGCCGAGCAGGATCGAGATGCGGGCGATGAAGCCGCGCAGCGCGAGGGAGGCGACGATGACGAAGGTCATCGTGGCGAGCGCGACCCACTGGTCCTGCGGCCAGTAGATGGTGGCGGCGACCGGCGCCAGGTTGAAGCCGATCAGCATGACCACCGCGCCGGTGACCGCCGGGGGCAGGACCGTGTTGATGAGCCCGAGCCCGGAGAAGTGGATCAGCAGGCCGACCAGCGCCAGGACGACGCCGGCGACCAGCAGGGCGCCGACGACGTCGCTGGAGTCCCCGCCGTTGAGCCTGATGGCCGCGACCCCGCCGACGAAGGCGGCGCTGGTGCCCAGGTAGCTCGGCACCTGGTTCTTCACGATGAGCAGGAAGACGATCGTCGCGATGCCGCTCATCATGATCGCGAGGTTGGCGTCCAACCCCATGATCAGGGGGAAGACGAAGGTGGCGCCGAACATGGCGACCACGTGCTGGGCGCCGATGCCGGCGGTGCGCGGCCACGACAGCCGCTCGTCGGGGGCGACCGCCTCGCCCAGCGGCGGGGTCTTCCCGTCTCCGTAGAGCTTCCAGCCGAACGCCATTGGACGGCTCTCCTTCACGTGCTCGTTCCCGTGGGATCCGGGGCAGGCGCCTCTCGCCGCACCCGGGAGGGACCATCTGACACCCGCCCGGTGGGGGAGCGGAAGTAGCTCACCGCTAAATCGTTATCGCCGAGATGCCTCACCGCTGAGCAACTCCCGGCGGTAGCGTTCGGTCCGTGAGCCCACCGCCCCGCTCCGGTGTCCGGTCCGTCGTGCTCCGCAGCGGCGTCTACGCCGATTCCGTGCGGTTGATGCAGGTGAGCCGGGACGTGGGGGCCCGCGACGGGGTCACCGCGGTGGTGGTCGCGATGGCGACGCCGCTGAACCTGGAGCTCGCCGCGGGCATGGGGCTCGCCCCCGAGGAGCCGGCCACCCCCGAGCAGCTGCTCGTCGGGATCCACGCCGAGGACGACGCCGCGCTCGCCGCCGCGGTGGCCGCCGTCGACGCCGCCCTGGCCGAGCGTCAGCGGTCCACCGGCGCGGCCGAGGCGATCCCGGCCCGGACCGTCGGAGCGGGGCTCGACGCGCTGCCCGAGGCGGGCCCGGCGCTCGCGATCGTCAGCGTTCCCGGGCCGTACGCGGTGGCCGAGGCGGCTGACGCGATCGCCGCCGGGCAGAGCGTCCTGGTCTTCTCCGACGGCGTGCCGGTCGAGCACGAGGTCGCGCTCAAGCGGGCCGCGCACGAGGCCGGGGTCCTGGTCATGGGCCCCGACTGCGGGACGGCGATCGTGTCGGGGCTCGCGCTGGGCTTCGCGAACGTCGTCCGCCGCGGGCCGGTCGGGCTGGTGGCGGCCAGTGGCACCGGCGCCCAGCAGGTCTCCTGCCTGCTGGACATGGCCGGCGTCGGGGTGTCGCACGTGCTCGGGGTCGGCGGCCGGGACCTGTCCGAGGCCGTCGGCGGGCTGGCCACGCTCGACGCCCTCGCCGCGCTCGACGCCGACCCGGCCACCGAGCGGGTGCTGCTGGTGTCCAAGCCGCCGGCGCCGTCGGTGGCCGCTCGCGTCGAGGAGGCCGCGGCCGGGCTGTCGGTGCCGGTCCGTTCCGCGGCGCTGTCGGCGCAGTCGCCCGACCTCACCGCCGCCGTCGAGGCGCTGCTGGGCGACCTCGGCGTCGCCGTTCCGCGGTGGCCCGCGCGCCCCGGGCCGGCGGAGGCCGCGCTGCCCGGCGCCGTCCTCAAGGGGTTCTACTCCGGCGGCACGCTCGCCGACGAGGCGATGCTGCTGGCGGCCCCGCTGCTGGGCGACGTCCGGTCGAACACCCCGCTGCGGCCGGAGCTCGACCTGGGCACCGACCTGGCCGCCCGCGGGCACGTGGTGGTCGACTTCGGCGATGACGCGCTGACCGTCGGCCGCGCCCACCCGATGATCGACCCGACGCTGCGGCTGGAGGCCGTCGCCGGGCTGGCGGCGGCCGGCGAGCCCGCGGTGCTGCTGCTCGACGTCGTCCTCGGGTACGGCGCCGACCCCGACCCGGCCGGCGCGCTCGCCCCGGCGCTCACCGCCGCCCGCGCGCGGACGACGCTGCCGGTGGTCGTCGCGCTGGTCGGCACCGAGGCCGACCCGCAGGGCTGGAGCCGTCAGGCCGACGCCCTCGCCGCGGCCGGCGCGCACGTGTTCGCCTCCAACGCCGCGGCCACCCGGTTCGCCCTCGACCTGATCGGAGCGGCGGCATGAGCCTCGCCGACCTGCTGTCCGGCCCGCCCGCGGTCGTGGCCGCCGGCGTCGACGTCTTCTCCGGTGCGCTGCGCGCCCAGGGCGCCGACGTGCACGACGTCGACTGGCGCCCGCCGGGCCTCGGGAACGCCGACGACCTGGCGCAGCTGGCCCTGGACCCGCGCCGGGCCGCGGCCAACCGGACGGCGGTCGAGCGGGTGCTCGCCGCGGGCTCGGTGCTCACCGACGTCCGCCCGGCCCGCGAGGTGCTCGGCCTGCCCGACCGCACGATCCTGCACGCCGGGCCCCCGATCGCCTGGTCCGACGCCAGCGGCCCGCTGCGCGGCGGCCTCATCGGCGCGACCCTCTTCGAGGGCTGGGCGTCGACGGTCGAGGAGGCCGAGCGGCTCCTCGCCGCCGGGGAGATCGCCCTCGACCCCTGCCACCACCACTCCGCGGTGGGCCCGATGGCCGGCGTCACCAGCCCGTCGATGTGGATGTGGTGCCTGGCGGACCCGGTCCAGGGCGGGAAGGCGTACTGCAACCTCAACGAGGGCCTGGGCAAGGTGCTGCGGATGGGCGCCTTCAGCGAGGAGGTGCTCACCCGGCTGGCCTGGATGCGCGACGTCCTCGGGCCGGTGCTGGCCGCCGCCGTGCGGTCGATGAGCGACCCGCTGGACGTCAAGGCCGTGCTCGCGCAGATGCTGCAGATGGGCGACGAGGGGCACAACCGCAACCGCGCCGGGTCGCTGATGGCGCTGCGCGAGCTCTCCCCGGCCGTCGTCGGCGTGGACGCCCCGTCCTCCGACGTCGCCGCCGTGCTGCGCTTCATCGGCGGCAACGAGCACTTCTTCCTCAACCTCGGCATGCCGACGGCCAAGCTGGCGATGGACGCCGCCGGCGACGTCCCCGGCTCGACGATGGTCACCGTCATGGCCCGCAACGGCACCGAGTTCGGCATCCGGACCGCCGGCACCGGCGACCGCTGGTTCACCGGGCCGGCGCAGACGCCGGTCGGGCTGTTCCTCGGCGACTACGGCCCCGACGACGCCAACCCCGACATCGGCGACTCCGCGATCATGGAGACCTACGGCGTCGGCGGGTTCTCGATGGCCGCGGCGCCGGCGATCGTCCGCTTCGTGGGCGGCACCGTGCCCGACGCGCTGGCCACGACCGAGCGGATGTACCAGCTCACCCTCGCGGAGAACCCGGCGATGGCCATCCCGATCCTCGGCTTCCGCGGCTCCCCGACGGGCATCGACGTCGTCTCGGTCGCCCGCACCGGGTGGCTGCCGCAGATCAACACCGGCATGGCCGGGCGGGTCGCCGGCACCGGGCAGGTCGGCGCCGGGCTGGTGCAGCCGCCGCGGGAGTGCTTCGAGCAGGCGCTGGCGGCGCTGGCGCAGGAGTCCCGGGCAGCCGGCTGAGCACCCCGGCCGGCCGGCTGCGGACGCTCAGCCGCGCACGCGGGCGGCCAGCAGCGCGACGTCGTCCTCGGCGTGCTCGGGCAACCCCGCCAGCACGTCGTCGCAGAGCTGCTCCAGCGGCCGGCCCGCCGACCGGCGCGCCTGCTCGAGCAGCGCCGCGAGGCCGGCGTCCAGGGAGGCGCCGCGGCGCTCGATCAGCCCGTCGGTGTAGAGCAGCAGGGTGTCGCCCACGCCCAGGGTCAGGCCGTGGTCGGCCCGAGCGCCGCAGGGCTCGACGCCCAGCAGCCGCTCGACCGGCCGCTCCAGGAGGTCGGCCCGGCCGTCGGCGCCGATCAGCACCGGCGGCGGGTGACCGGCGTTCGACCAGCGCAGGTGCACGCCGTCGGCCGACCGCTCGTCGACCGTCGCGACGGTGATCGTCACCAGCGCGCCGATGCCGAGGTCGTGCAGCGCCCGGTCCAGCGCGGACAGGACGGCGGCCGGCGACCCGACCACCGACTGCGCGAGGCCGCGCAGCAGCCCGCGCGCCTGGGCCATGGCCGCCGCGGCGACGGCGTCGTGCCCGGCGACGTCGCCGATGACCAGCAGCGTCGTCCCGTCGGGGACGGCGAAGGCGTCGTACCAGTCGCCACCCACGTGGGCACCCCGCGTGGCCGGCCGGTAGCGGACGGCGGTGGCCACCCGGGCCAGCTGCGGGGGAGCGGTGAGCAGGCTGCGCTGCAGCGTCTCGGCGAGCTCCATGACGGCCCGGTCGGCGGCCGCGCTCGCCGCCGCCTCCCGGGCCCGGCCCTCGCGGCGCTGGCGCAGCCCCGACGCGGCCACCGCCGCCACCGCGCCGACGGCCACGCCCACGATGCGGACGACCTGGGCGGCCAGCATGCCCTGGGTGTACTGCTCGTCGAAGACGCCCAGCAGGACGGCGGCGAGCACGGCGAGGGCCCCGTAGCCGGCGGTCGCGCGGCGGCCGAGCACCGTCGCGGCGACCATCGGGGAGACCACCGCCAGCCCGATGAGCACCTGGTCGCGGCCGAGCAGGAGGTCGGCGGCGGCGACGGCGGCCAGGGCTCCGGACGGGAGGGCGTGGGTGCGCGCGGTGGTGCGGGTGATCACCGCGGCTCCTTCGTCGGACCGGTTGCGGCCGGTCGGCGCGCGTCGACGGCGAGGGTAGTTGCCGCCGGGCCGTGGCCGCGTCAGCTCAAGCCGGGGCGCACCGGAGCAGTTCCGCGAGCGCCGGCCCCACGCCGGACCGGTCCGTCACGTTCGCCGGGAACGGGACCCGCAGGTCGTAGTAGTGGGCGGCCGGGCACTCGACCCGGAACAGGACGCCGGAGCGGTCGAGGCCGAGCAGGTGCACACCGTCGTCCTCGCCGGCCCACAGCCGTACCCGCGCGCCCAGCTCGGCCAGGGGTCCGGCGTGCTCGCCGAGCAGGTCGGCCTCGTCGACGGCCAGCGGGTCGGGGCGGGCGGCGACGAAGTCCTCCGGCTCGATCGGCGTGCAGCTGCCGTGCTCCTCCAGCAGCACCTCCGCCACGTCCAACCGGAGCAGGGTCGCGGTCAGGCCCACGTCGAGGAGGACGTCGGCCGCGCAGGCCTCGGCGAAGTCGAGGACGAGCGTGGCCTCCGCCGGCGGCGCCACCGGCGTCAGCCAGCCGGCCAGCTCGAGCCGGCCGCGGACGGGGTCGCGCAGCGGGAGCGCGGAGCGGCGGGTCACCGTGAGCCGGGCCGGCAGGTCACCCAGCGGGGACCGCCGGACGGCGTCGGCCAGGCCGCCGGACCGCGGGACGACCAGCAGCACCTCGCCGCCCGCCGTCGTCGTCGCGGCGAGCAGCGGCGCCGTCCCCTGCCCCAGGGCGTGCACGCAGGCGGTGGCGCAGGTCGCCACCGTGCGGGCCCGCTCGGCCGGGCTCGGGGCGCCGGCGCCCCGCTGCGGGGTCCGGGTCGGTTGGCGTGCGTCCATGGGCTTCCCTCGCGACTGTCGACCGGTAGTAAGGTGAGCCTAACCAAACCGGAGGTCCCGTGAACACTCCTCGTCCCAAGATCCGGCTGAGCCGCCGGCTCGGGCTGCCGCTCACCCCCAAGGCCGTGCAGTACGTCGAGCGCCGGCCCTACCCGCCCGGCGAGCACGGCCGCAAGCGCAAGCAGGCCAGCGACTACTCGACCCGGCTGCTGGAGAAGCAGCGCCTCCGGGCGCAGTACGACATCAGTGAGACGCAGCTGCGGCGGGCCTTCGACCGGGCCAGGCGGTCCGGCGGCAAGACCGGCGAGGCGCTGATCCAGGACCTCGAGTCGCGGCTGGACGCCACCGTGCTGCGCGCGGGGTTCGCCCGCACCATCTACCAGGCGCGGCAGTTCGTCACCCACCAGCACGTGCTGGTGAACGGCCGGCGCGTCGACCGGCCCTCCTACCGGCTGCGGCCGGGGGACTTCGTGCAGGTCGCGGCGCGCTCGCGCACCAAGGAGCCCTTCGTCGTCGCCTCCTCCGGCGCGCACGCCGACCCGCCGGCCTACCTGTCGGTGGCGATCGGGGACCTGGTGTGCCGGGTGGAGCGCACCCCGGCCCGCGAGGAGGTGCCGGTGGTCTGCGAGGAGCAACTGGTCGTGGAGTACTACTCCCGCTGATCCTGCGGGCGGCGGGTCTCCCTGCCGCCCGCGTCGGCGTCAGGGCATCCGGAGGAAGGCCGAGGTGGAGACCGCGCCCAGGAACTGCATCGACGACCCGGCCGCGAGGTGGTCGTCGAGGGCCTGCGACACCCCCGGCCAGCCGGGGTCGCCGTAGTCGTCCATGACGACGACGGCGCCAGGGGCGGCGATGGTCTCCACCCAGGCGAGGTCCGCGGCGACGCCCTCGCGGGAGTGGTCGCCGTCGATCACCACCAGGTCGTAGGGGCCGCCGACGGTCCCGCGCACCGCCGGGTCGGTCGAGACGCCGCGGTGGACGGTCACGGCGGCGGGGTCCACGCCGGCGAAGCGCAGGTTGGCCCGCACCGTCGACTCGGTCACCGGCGTGCCGCTCGGGTCGGTGGCCCGGGGGCGCTCGGGCTGCAGCTGCACGGCCTCCAGCGGGTCGACCACGACCAGCGAGTGCTCGCGGCCGTAGCGCAGGAGCTGGCGGTGCAGCCCGGCGGCGAAGAGGCCGAAGAGCGTGCCGATCTCCAGGACCCGGGCCTGCGGCCCCGCACCGAGCAGCAGCGGCGCGGTGGTCAGCTTCCCGAGGATGTTGCTCGTGGTACCCGCCAGGCGGCCGATCCCCCCGCTCTCCAGGTGCGCGAGCAGCCGGTAGGCCTGCGCCAGGTGCGGGGCCGGGTCCTCGACACCGGCCACCGCGGCCACCTGGGCGGCGAGGTCGGCCATCTGCCCGCGCGTGACGCGGCGGTCGTTGAGCCGCGCGGCCGGACCGTGCAGCAGCTCGACCGTCACGTCGTCCGGCGGCTCGGCGACCGGCCGGGGGGTGAGGGCGGCGGCGCGGTGGGCGATGCGCGTCAGGACCGGGTCGGCGGCCCTCCTGGCGACGGTGCGAACCGAGGTCATGGCCGCCGAAGGTAGCCCGCGCGGTGGCCCGACCGGGGAGGCGCTCGGCGACGCGCAGGCGGCTGGGGCGGTTGTGACGGAGGAGTCCGTCGGGGCCCGGCTCCCCGCGATCACGGGCTCGTCGCCGCTCCGGCCGACGCGTCTGCGCGCGCCTGCGGCGACGAGCCCGTGATCGCGACGGCCTCAGGCCCGGACGATCGCGGCCACGGGGCCGCCGCCCGAGGGGCCCTGGTGCACCGCGGCCACGGAGACGAACACCGCCGGGTCACCGGTGACCGAGGCCGCGACGCCTCCGACGGTCGCCTTGATCTGGCGGTGCCAGAAGACGTCGGAGTCGTCGAGCATCGCGTTGCGCCGCCCGCGCACGTAGCCGGTCGGATCGGCCTCGCACTTGAGGAAGACGTTGACCAGCCGGTCGCCGAGGTCGCTGACGTGCGGGCGCTCGGGCAGGTCGAGCCCGGCCTGGCGGATGGCGTCCCAGATGCCGTCCTGGTCCAACGCGTCCGTCATCACCGAGTGGCCGATCCGGTAGTTGCCGCCGTGCCCGCGCGCGTTGCCGACGACGACGATCTGTGCCCGGTCCAGCTCCACGCCCGACGAGCAGGAGGCGACCGCGCTGTACAGGGACAGGTCGCGCATGACCTGCTCCTGCTTCGGCAGCTCGATCTCGCCGAGCGCGACCGCGATGCCCAGGGCCGTCGTGCCGTTGGACAGGTCCATGGAGCCGTGCGGCTCGTCGTAGTACGTGTCCTGGCCGCGGCTCTTGGCGTCGCGGATGGTCTCGATGGTCAGCAGCGGCGTCTTGGTCTGCACGTAGTGGACGTCGGCCGGGTCGGTGATGCCCGCGGCCTCCATGGCCCGCTTCACGCCCTCGGCGACCTTCTCGACCATGGAGATGCGGCCGATGTCCTCGGGCAGCAGCACGTCGCTCATCGCGTAGCCGACGGTCAGCCGCGGCTCGTCGGTCTTCTCGACGGCGTCCTCGGGCAGGGTCGCGAAGATGGTCGCGTGCGGGCTGATGACGCCGTCCGTCCCGCCCGACCAGACGATCGGGATCTCCCCGACCTCCTCCTTCGACCGGCTGCCCTTCTCCAGGAGCACCTCGCGGAAGGCGCGGTCGGCGATGATCCGCGTGTAGTCGTTGACGCCGCCGTTGCCCTCCGTCTTGCCGATCACGGCGACCACGCGGTCGGCCTCCATCACGCCCTCGTCGATGAGCTTGGCCAGCTCGGAGGCGTCGCTGACGTTGTGCAGGGGGACCTTGCGGACCTCGATGGGTGCGGGCATTCGCTCACTTCTCCTCTGTGTTCGGGGCTGTGCGGCCCTCCTGCAGGGCCCCGCCGCGAGCCTGCGAGCGGTGGGGGGCAGGAGGGTCCTCCTGCACGACGGTGCCGACGGCGTCACCGGTGACGGCGTCGGTGATGTGCTCGAGCGAGGTGACGACGGCGCGGCCGCCGCCACCGTCCACGAACCGCAGGACGGCCTCGACCTTCGGGGCCATGCTCCCGCGGGCGAACTCGCCGGCCGCGGCGTGGGCGCGCAGCTCGGCGGGGGTGACCCGGCCCAGCGGCCGGGCGTCCGGCGTGCCGTAGCCGACCATCACGTGCGGGACGTCGGTGGCGACGACCAGGACCTCGGCGGCGACGTCGCGCGCGAGCACGGCCGCCGTCAGGTCCTTGTCGATGACCGCCTCGACGCCGCGCAGCGCCGGGTGGGTGGGGTGATCGGTGCTGTCGTCGACGACCGGCACCCCGCCGCCGCCGGCGCAGACGACGACGAAGCCGGCCGCGGCCAGCGCGTGGATCGCCGGACCGTCGACGACCGACAGCGGCTCGGGGGAGGCGACCACCCGGCGCCAGCCGCGCGGGCCGCGGTCCTCCCACGTCTGCCCGAGGGCGATGAAGCGCTCGGCCTGCTCGCGGGGCAGGAAGCGGCCGACCGGCTTGGTGGGCGTGGCGAAGCCGGGGTCGGCGGCGTCGACGAGCGTGCGGGTGACCAGCGCGGCGGTGCGCTGCCGGAGCCCGCGGGCGGCCAGAGCGGCGTCGAGCTCGTCGGCCAGGGTGAACCCGATCGTGGCCTGGGTCTGCGCGACGTTCCAGTCCAGCGGGACCGGCGGGACCTCGTGCGCGGCGAGCTCGTTCTTCACCAGCAGGTTGCCCACCTGCGGGCCGTTGCCGTGGGTCAGCACCACCTCGACGCCGGCGGCCACCAGCTCGGCCACGTGGCCGGCCGCCACCGCGAGGGCCGCGCGCTGGGCGCCCGGGGTCGCCGACCCGTCCGGGCCGGTCATGGCGTTGCCGCCGAGCGCGACGACGGCGCGGCGCGGGAGGGTCATCCCGGCGACCCTAGCGAGAACTTGCTCAGCGCTGAAGTATCCGGCGACCGACGACCCTGTCGTCCGCCTCGTCCCGGCGAGCACGATCGGCGTCCTCCCCCGAGGAGGCCCCCGTGCTGGTCCGCTTCGACTTCGAGACCCGCGCGACCCCCGAGCAGGTCCGCGCCGCCTTCAGCGACGTCACCGACCGCCGGCTGGAGGTGTGGTCGACGAGCCTCGACCCCGCGAAGTACGAGGTGCGCGAGCACGGCCAGGACTGCGCCGTCGTGAAGGAGGGCAGTGCCGGCGTGCAGCTGTGGGTGCTTGGCTCGCCGACGGTGGCTAGCGCCGCCAGAAGTCGAACGGGTCGCGGCCCGGGCGGAAGCCGGCCGCCTCGACGACGTCCACCGCGAGGTCGAACCGCTGGCCGACGGCGCCGGGCTGGTGGGCGTCGCTGCCGAAGCTGATCGCCTCGCCACCCTCCTCGCGGAACCAGCGCACCTGGTCGACCGAGGCCAGCGGGCTGCTGGTGTTGACCTCGAGCGCCCGGCCGGTCCCGGCGAGCGCGCGGAACACCGCCCGGTACTCCTCCTCGTAGTCCTTCTCGACGTACCGGTGCGTGCCGCCGGGCCAGTACCGGCGCGGGAAGTCGACGTGCGCCAGCACCTGGAAGACGTCGCTGCCCTCGATCATCCGGACCACCTCGGCGAGGTAGCGCCGCATCGTGCCGTCGGCGTCCTCCCAGAGCAGGTGGCCGACGCCGTAGAGACGGGTGCCCTGCGGCAGGGAGTGCAGCGAGCCGAGCACCCGGTCCACCGGACCCCGGCGCAGGTGGGCGGCGATGCTCGCGGAGAACAGGTGCGGCTCGCCGGCCTCCACGCCCGACCAGATGCGGAGCTCGCGGAAGCGGTCGCGCACCTCCTCCAGCTCGGCGAAGTAGCCCTCGACGTCGATCTCCGCGTGCCGGCTCGCGTGCCGCTCGACCAGCCCCTCGTCGGTGGCGCGGTCGTCGGGATCCCAGACGGTGAAGTCGAGGTGCTCGGTGAAGGCGATCGCCGGCAGCCCCAGCGCGACGGCCCGCTCGCAGGCGCGCGCCATCGTCGAGGTGGTGGCGGTGTCCCACGACCACCCGGTGTGGACGTGGTTGTCGGGTGGCGGCGTCTGGTCCGGCTTCGGGTCACGGCGAGGCGGCATCGACCCCATCCTCTCTCGCGCCGTCCACAGCGGCGCCGCGGGATGTCGGCGTCGGTGCCTACTGTCGGGCGCATGACGACAGCCCCGCCGACGTCCGACGTGGCCGCCGAGGCGCTGGCGGTGCTGCGCGAGCTCACCGGCCGGCCCGACGCGGAGTTCCGCGAGGGCCAGGACGCCGCGGTCGCCGCGCTGGTCGAGCGCTCGCAGCGGGCGCTGGTCGTGCAGCGCACCGGCTGGGGGAAGTCGGCGGTCTACTTCGTCTCCACCGCGCTGCTGCGCCGCCGGGGCGCCGGCCCCACCCTGCTGGTCAGCCCGCTGCTCGCGCTCATGCGCGACCAGGTGGCCGCGGCCGCACGGGCGGGGATCCGGGCCGTGGAGATCTCCAGCTCCAACGTCACCGAGTGGGGCGACGTCGCCGCCCGGCTGGCCGCCGACGAGGTCGACGTCCTGCTGGTCTCCCCCGAGCGGCTGACCAACCCGCGGTTCCGCGAGGAGCAGCTGCCGGGCCTGGTCGCCCGCTGCGGACTGCTCGTCGTCGACGAGGCGCACTGCGTCTCGGACTGGGGTCACGACTTCCGGCCCGACTACCGCCGCATCCGCGACCTGCTCGGCACGCTGCCCGCCGGCACCCCCGTGCTGGCGACCACCGCCACCGCCAACGAGCGGGTGGTCGACGACGTCGCCGAGCAGCTGGGCGCCGGCGGCGTCGAGGTGACCACGGTGCGCGGCCCGCTGGCGCGCGACTCGCTGCGCCTGGGCGTGCTGCGGCTGCCCACCGACCGCGCCCGCCTGGCCTGGCTGGCCGCCCGCCTCGGCGACCTCCCGGGCAGCGGCATCGTCTACACGCTGACCGTCGCCGCGGCCGAGGAGACGGCGACGCTGCTGCGCGAGGCCGGGCACGAGGTGCGCGCCTACACCGGCCGGCTGGACGACGCCGACCGCAAGGACGCGGAGGAGGCGCTGCGCGAGAACCGGGTCAAGGCGCTGGTCGCGACCTCGGCGCTGGGCATGGGCTTCGACAAGCCCGACCTCGGCTTCGTCGTGCACCTGGGGGCACCGTCGTCGCCGGTCAGCTACTACCAGCAGGTCGGCCGCGCCGGCCGCGCCGTCGAGCACGCCGACGTGCTGCTGCTGCCCGGCCCGGAGGACCTCGCCATCTGGCAGTGGTTCGCCACCTCCTCCATGCCGCGGGAGGACCACGCGGCCGCCGTCCTCTCCGCGATGGCCGACGGCCAGGCGTGGTCGGTGGCCCGGCTGGAGACGGTCGCCGACGTCCGCCGGTCCCGGCTGGAGCTGCTGCTCAAGGTGCTCGCCGTCGACGGCGCGGTGGAGCGGGTGCAGGGCGGCTGGCGGTCCACCGGGCGGCCGTGGGTGTACGACGCCGACCGCTACGGCCGGGTCGCGCGCACCCGGGAAGCCGAGCAGCGGGCGATGATCACCTACGCCCGGCCGGTCGACGAGGCGCAGTGCCGGATGGCCTTCCTGCAGGAGGCGCTCGACGACCCGACCGCCGCGCCCTGCGGCCGCTGCGACGTGTGCGCCGGTCCCTGGTACTCCACGGAGATCCCCGCGGGTGCGGCCGACGCGGCGTCCGCGGCGCTCGACCGGCCCGGCGTCGAGCTCCCGCCGCGCGCCCAGTGGCCGACCGGCGCCGACCGGCTCGGGGTGTCGGTGAAGGGGAAGATCGTCCCGGCCGAGCAGCTCGACCCCGGGCGGGCGGTCGCCCGCCTCACCGACCTCGGCTGGGGCCAGCGGCTGCGCACCCTGCTCGGGGACGACGGCGTCGGCGGCACCGTGACGCTCGACCTCGAGGCGCCCGGCTTCGAGGAGGACCCGGACGCGGCCTTCGACGTGCCGGTGCAGCGATCGGTGAACGACGTCCCCCCGGACGACGAGCTCCTCCGTGCGTGCGCCCGCGTGCTGGGGGCCTGGGACTGGGCCGAGCGGCCGGCCGCCGTCGTGGCGGTCCCCTCGCGGCGCCGCCCCCGGCTGGTGACCGGACTGGCGGAGGGCATGGCACGGCTGGGTCGCCTGCCGTACCTGGGCGAGCTGTCCCTGGCCCATGGCGGCCCGACCGGCGGTCCCGGGGGCAACAGCGCCTTCCGCCTGGCGGGCGTGTGGCAGCGACTCGTGGTCGGGTCGGAGCTCCGCGAGCGCCTGGGCGGGCTCGGCCCCGTGCCGGTGCTGCTCGTCGACGACCTGGCCGACTCCCGCTGGACGATGACCGTGGCCGGCCGCGAGCTCCGGCTCGCCGGCGCCTCCCGCGTCCTGCCCTTCGCGCTGGCGCTCGCCGCCTGAATCCACAGGGTTTCGAACAGCTGTGCGAAACATGGCGTAGCCTCTGTCCATGTCGCTAGCGCGCCAGCCCTCGATGTGGGACCTGGTAGAGGAGCCGGCGCTCACCGGGCTGGCCGGCCGGGTGGAGCGCCACCACCTGTCGCGCGGCGCCTGGGTGGATCACCTGCCCGGCTGGGTCACCGGTTCCGAGGCCGTCCTCGAGGTGCTGCTCGGCGACATCGGCTGGCGGGCCGATCGGCGCCGGATGTACGACCGGGAGGTCGCCGTCCCGCGCCTGCTGCGCTGGTACGGCGGCGACGAGGAACTGCCGCACCCGCTCATCGGAGCGGCCCGTGCCGCGCTCGACCGGCACTACGGCGCCGAGCTGGGTGAGCCGTTCGTGAGCGCCGGGATGTGCCTGTACCGGGACGGCCGCGACAGCGTCGCCTGGCACGGCGACCGGCTGGGCCGGGGGCGCTCGGCCGACACGATGGTGGCGATCGTGTCCTTCGGGTCGCCGCGCCCGCTGATGCTGCGGCCGGTCGGTGGCGGCGGGAGCCTGCGCTTCCCCGTCGGCCACGGGGACCTGGTCGTCATGGGCGGCTCCTGCCAGCGCACCTGGGAGCACTGCATCCCCAAGACGTCCAAGCCGGTCGGCCCGCGGGTGAGCGTCCAGTTCCGCCCGCGGGGCGTGCTCTGACCGGCCCCGCCCGGCACTCCCGCAGGCGGGACGACGGGGGCGTCCTGAGGCGCCCGGGGAGCGTGAGGGGCGCCACGGGTACCCCCCGTGCACGACCCCTCCGAGGCGTGTACTGTCCTCTCTGCACCAAGCGAGAACGGACCGGGCCGCCAGCCTGGTCAACCGCCGGAAGCGCCCCCCGCGGGCCCACTGTTGCGGAGCTCGGTGTACAGTCGGGACACCGCCTCGAACGAGACCCTGAAAAGGGCCGAGTACGAGCGCGTCCGTTCCTTGAGAACTCAACAGCGTGCCGAAAGTCAGTGCCAAGTAATACCCCGTGCACTGTTCTGCTCTTGTGTGGGTGGGATGGTGCTGGGATTCCTTTGGTTGATGATGTCGCGAGTGTCAGCTCGCGGTTCTCGGCCATGTATCGAATTCATCTACGGAGAGTTTGA